>URGK01000027.1 GCA_900547295.1 uncultured Eubacteriales bacterium | reverse complement strand
AATTCATCCCACCACTTATAGAAGTGGGGGATTTCTTGCTCACGGCGTGTTAAATGGTAAAACCTCATTATATTATGCGAGCAATGTCGAGCATAATTCAATGATTCTTACCATTCGGCAACGCCGAATTATAATGGTAGAATCATTATAACATATTATGTATGCTTTTGGGCAGAATAGTATTCTGAAAGGAGTGATGGCTTTTGAAAAAGATAATACTGATACTCGTTATAATCGGGGCATTAAACTGGGGCTTTATAGGCTTTTTCGGCTATGATGTCGTATCGTCAATCTTCGGTCCTAATCTTGAGGTTGTCAGCAGAATAATATTCGCTATCGTAGGACTTGCCGGACTTTATTCTATAAGTTTTCTTTTCGAGAAAAAATCATAATGCCGTATCGGAAGCTGCACACCTTATATGTCCAGCTTCCTTTTTTGGTTGTTTTAGTTATACAGTCTGTCTTTTAATAAATCGCAAAGCCTTTTAGCCTCATCCTCGTGAAGAGTTATTCCCCTTGACATACGCAGATGTTCCTCATCCCAGTCTCTGATATCATACTTAGGGTTCCCCTTATGGTTCCAGTCTACTCTGTTTAATTCCTTTGTCCACCCTGTAGGGTGCTCCGCAATCACACCTATATGTTCTGTGATTTCAAATGTTACTTCGTTATTTGTTTCTGTCATCTGAGTTTGTTCCTTTCTATAAAATTACAGGTTATGCATATCCTTTCATTAATTATACCCTGTTTTATCCAATTGTCAACATATTTTTCTAGTTTATTCCTGTTTTACATATTTTTTAGGTTTTTGTATACAATCTCAATTAGTCACACTTTACTTTATTATATTAAATCCATAAAACGTATTGCTTTACCCTATAATAAATGGTATATTGACGGCAAAGGATAAGTGTGAGTATAGTATGATACAATGTATTTTTTGAGGAGGAGTATTAATGAAAAAGATAATGAAGAAGCTGACAGCAGTTCTGCTTATGGCGGCTCTGGTGTTCTCCGTAATCGGAGTACCTGATACGGCCTTTGCGGCGAGCAGTAAAATCACGCTGAAAAGCGGCGAAGCAGCCCCCAGCATAATATATGCCGGTCATTCCTACAGCCTTAAGGTACCGGGCGCCAATGTCAAATTCTATACTACCGACAAAAAGGTGGCAACTATAGGTCTGACTACAGGAAAACTCAAGCCCACTGCACCCGGAGCTGTAACAATCAAAGCCAAGAGCAAGAAAACCGGCAAAGAGGTCGCAAGAAAAACCTTTACAGTGCGTCAGAGATGTACTTCAGTTAAAGCATCTGATATATATCTTAATCCGGGTGACAGCGCCTACGTAAAGGCAAAGCTTACCCCGTCCACATCCACAGATGTGATACGCTTTTATTCCAACGACAAAGAGATTGTTACGATAGGCGCAACTTCAGGCAAGGCAAGAGCATATAAAAAGGGGGAAACCACTATCAAGGTAATTGCAAAGGCCTCAAATTCAACATCAAGTTCCAACAAGGCAAACAAAGCCACTAATATTAATGTCTATGTGGGAGCATATATCGACTCTGCGCAGCAGCTTGAAACCACAAGGATTAAGCTCGGCTTTAAAACAGATATTACAGGCTACGATATGAAAGCCTCTGATTTCAGTATATCAAACAACAAGACCAAGCGGAATTTCACAGTCAAAGATATTTCAGTCAGCGGCAATTCAGTCATATTAACTACAAACGACAAGATAAATGACGGCGGTACATACACAGTTAAATTTGATAAATCTTCGGCTCAGTTCACCGCAACAGACGGCAGAATTACCGGTATGGAAATATCACCGACTGTAGTTCCCGAAAAAACACTAACCGAGATAAATGTTAATCTGAAAGATAAAAACGGAGTTGTTGTTGAGAGTTATAATACAGCCAATAAGCCTAAATATGTGGATTTCTCCATTTCCACAAGTTCAGGCTTTGTAAACTATAACGGCAAGCTGTATCTGAATAATCTCCAGTCAACAGCTACAGCAAGAGCTGTATATCATACCTATAATTATGAAAAGGATGAGTCCGGAAAAACTGTTGAAACAGGTGTGGTAGACACAGGCAATGTTACAATCACAGCCAGCGAAATTCGCGAACCGGATCCGACACCGTCATACAACCCGTACAGTGTGCAGATTACAACAGCAGAAATCTATAAGTTAAACCTTTCCGGAGATGAACCAGTCCGTACCCTTGTTCCGGACTTTGACAGTCCGACAAATATGGTTTACTGTCCAAATGATACCGCAGAACAAACAACTGTACCTCTGTACTTCTATATCACCAAATACGGTGAGGAGGTTGAGAATTACGGAGATTATACAGTAAGCATATCAAACGACAACGTTGCTGAGATTTATTCAGCTAAAATCAGCACAGATGCAGAAGCCGGAACTATAGATAATTCAAACGGAATTGCAATAGATAACGACACCCACAGCATACGGGTAAAGGGAAAGAGGGCAGGTACAACATATCTCTTTGTAAAGAATAAGAATGGAACTGTTGTATCCACTCTCTATTTACTGGGTGGCGACAAGGCTCCAAAATATGAGTTTGGATATTTAATGATGCGGCTTTATGGAAACAATTTAACTTCCGGAAAAAGCACAGACAGTATTTCCGTATGCAATAACACTCATAATTCCTTCGGTCAGAGTTCTTTAGAATTTATAGGAGTTACTATAAGGAGTATGCTGTACGGACGCCCTATAAATTACGTGGAAAATTCCTCAGTATCACTAGGACTTAAGCTTTCCAGCTTCAATGGCGACACCAATGTCAAGGATATAACAGGACCTATTTCGGATTATGATATCAAGCTGAAAAGCGATGATGACATAAAAACGATAGATAGTGATATAATAACGATAGATGCCGGCAGAATATGCTCTAACGGTTATGTAAAACCCGGAAGGTATAACTATTTAGTAACTCTTTACACTATTGAGTATTATTCCGACAACATACATTCTTACAAAAAACACATAACAACCAAATATTTTGATGTAAATGTAAGCGGAATTGATATTAATAAGGTTGAATTAAAAAAAGGAACAAGGCCAATTACTGCCGATGCCATTACTGCAGCAAAGAGCAGCGGCAGCACATATGATTGGACTGAATTTGTAAACAGCGCATATAATATATATGTTGAATCCTCGCAGGGTGATGAAATCAAGGTAGCAGTAGAATCTGTATCAATCGCAAATGCGGAAGGTTCTGATGAAAGCAGTATCACATTTGAGTCAATCACATTCAAGCTTTTACAAAATGATGCTTATGTTTACTACACCTACAATTTCGCTGCAGATGACGCTTTGGCAACAGTTTCTGCAACCTCTGACTATTCAGGAACAACCATTACCGAATCCAATATACCTGCCGGAGAATAACTACCTTTAACAAGTTAATTTAACCTGAATAAAACAATGGATATGCCATATACTCCGGGCATATCCATTTTGTTTTATCGTATCTAGAAATAGTTTCTCGGGTTTCTAAGGGATCCGTTTACCTCTACCTCGAAGTGACAGTGCGCGCCTGTCGAATTTCCTGTGTTGCCGACAAGAGCTATATTCTGTCCCCTGTGCACCTTGTCACCTACCGAAACAAGCAGACGACTGCAATGCGCATAGGTTGTCACCATACCGTTCTGATGATTTATCTTAACATAATAACCGTAACTGTAATTGAATGATGCTGTAACTACCGTACCGCCGTCTGCGGCATATATGCTGTTACCTGCCGCGCAGGCAAGGTCGACACCTCTGTGCAGTCTGCCCCATCTGTAGCCAAAGCCTGATGACTGATATCCCGCAGGGCAAGGATTAATCAGATTGCCTGTTCCCACTGTCGACGGCCGTTCTTTGGTACCCACAAGCACCACCTTTGTAACAGGTTTCTTAACAACCTTTTCTTTGAGAACCCCTCTCTTTACTTCCTTACCGTTTTCTTCCGTAACTGCCGCGGTTATTTGTTTTTTACCGTGTTTGCCCTTGGTCTGAACTTTTGTATCACCTCTGTATAATTCCTTTGTTTTCACTCTTTTGGTTTTATATCCGGTTTTTTCGTCGTAGGTTAATGTTTTTTCGGTTATAACGGTTATCTTAGGCGTTTTGTATACTACCGAAACCTTTGATCCTTCTTCAAGAGTTCCCTCATCCTGATCTATATCCGGATTAAGCTCATAAAACAGCCTTTCTTTCATTGCAAAGCTGTCTGTTATGGATTTAACTGTATCTCCAAGCTGAACCGTATACCTTACCTGGCTTTCACCCTTGTCAAGTATTCTGATGGCATTGTTCCTGTTCATCAGCCTGCCTAAAGTCGTATCTATCTGCTTTATCTTTATTTTCTGACCGTAGTATACCTTGTCATATTCATCGGCTTTTTCAGGCTCCACATATTTATCTCTGAGAGCGCTCAGTACTTCCTCCGCAGTCTGCTCACTGTCTACTGTAACGGTTCTCCTGCCATCAACATAGATAGCATACGCCGTAGCCTTCGTATCCTGCATATATGTGAATTTCCTCAGAACCTCGTCCATATTGTCGACAGTTCTGTCTATGATTACAACCTTTCTGAAGGTTATATCCTCTTTGGGGTCAATCTGTACATCAACGCCATACTCACTGGTAAGCCCCTTTGATGCGATATCCAGTACCTTAAGAGTGTCCTCCTGATTCTTGACAAGCCCTAAAACCCTGCCGTTATATGAATATTCATAACCTGTCACATGGTTAAATACTGAAACCGTACATATGGTCAGAATAACTATGCCTGTGAAATATTTAAGGCACAGCATGCGGTTTTTCCATATGCGCAGGCACAGTCTGTTAAGCGCTCTTTGCAGCCTGACGGCCTGAAACACAATATTATCGGCAAGCACATTGATTACAAAGTCGCATCTGTTTACCGCAGATGCCGCAATCCCGGACAGCCCTCCGGTTCTTGTAACCGAAAACCATTGCCCTATAAGTTTCCACATAATTCTGTGACCCTTTTTAATCCACGCCACATCCTTTGCAAACTGATCCTCAACAATGTCTATCCAGTAGTCCGCCTTGTCCTGCATCTTTGCCATTGCTTCCGAAGCCCCTCCCGGAGTGGAAACTGCAAACCAGTCTGCAATTTTATGAAACATCTTTTTTATCCGCGCTGATTTTGTCTTGTCATATGGCTCTTTATTAAATTTTTCTTCGCTTTTTACTTCTGGTGATTTTGCCATTCAACAGCCTCTTTCATTCTCTGTGAAAAACACCGGCACCGCTCTCCCGTATCGGTTATTCCCGTGTCCTTGCACAAATCGCATTTGTATCTTACATCCATATAGTCATGTCTGTAATTGTTATCCGTAAGCAGAAATGCTTTTTCTGCCGTAAGGTTATCTGCCTCTGCTCTTAATCTCTGTATCTCAGCATCCCTGTCACTGCCGCCAAGTCCCACCATTGCCTTGGAGATTGACATACTGCAGTTTTTGAGCTGATCTTCAATCTGTTTAATTCTCGGTATTTTACTGTATATTTCATGCCGTCTTGCTTCGGCGTCTTTTTCTTCTCTGGTTTTTATGTATTCATAATATTTGAGCACGCGGCTCATTGATATTTTTTTGCCTGCGCCCTCTGCAGGAGTTCCCTCAAGCTCTCCCGCCTGCTCGTGCCAGTTCTGAAGAACCTTGTTGACATAATTAAGATTAGGGTTTGAAATCCCACTGCTTTTGCCGCAGGCCTCAAGCACTCTGTCTATGGAAAACTCCATATCATCAAACCAGCTGTCCATAAGCTTCTGTTCTTTTTCAGTCCAGTTGCGGTCAAAGCCCATAGCCTTGAAAACTCTCCTGTAAAGATAGTTTCTCTCATCGCTCTGCGCCAGATGCTTTTCGACCTGCTCTGCCGTTTTGAGTCCCTCTTCCGCCCAGTTTTTAACTACCGCGCCTACATATCTGTAATTGTCCTTGTCTTTGTTTTTGCAATAGTTATATGCATAGAGAATAACCTCAGGGTCTGTGTCAAGCTCTGTCAGCCATTCCTCTATAGCTTTCATCTCTGTGCCGTTTAAAGTCCTTGCTACTATCTGCTCTATGAGCATATATAGGCCTTTGAGCTCCTCATCTTCAAGAGGGCTTACTTTTTTTTCGGACACAAGCGCTGCCGCATTTCCGGTTTTGGAGGCTGTCTTGAGGGAAACAAATTCAACGTCATAGCTGAACCTGCCTGCGCCCTCTTTTTTGTGCTTGATTACAGCGCCCTGACTCTCCCAGTAGTTCCACGCCTTGAGCACGTCCTCCTCTTCAACGCCGACAGACTTTGCTATAGCCTCATTTGATATATCCGCTCCCATTTTGGCATACATAAGAGCGAGAATATATATCTTAACGTAATCTCCCGGCGCCTGAGTCATATATTCATTTATAAATATGTTTTCTATGCCGGTATCCTTGAGATACCAGTTTTCATCCTGCTTTATAAAAAAAGCCATAATATTTACTCCAGTGTTTTTTTAATCTCTGCCGCCAGTTTTTCAAAATCAATGCTGTGGCTTTCCGCAGCCTCTCTGAGTGTTTCGTTACCTGAAGCCGGACAGCCTGCACAGCCGAGTCCGTTTGCCGCAAGCACCTCCTCAAGCTGAGGATATGCATCAAGAACTTCGCAAACCATCATTTCATCTAATATCTTATTCATAATTTCCTCCGCTTCTGGCCTTGTCACTGAATTTAGTGAACTGAGGCTGCCACGTCAGCTCCACGGTTCCTGTGGCGCCGTTTCTGTGCTTTGCGATGATTATCTCGCATATATTGTACTTCTCCGACTCCTTGTTGTAGTAGTCGTCTCTGTAAAGCATCATAACGATATCCGCATCCTGCTCTATTGAGCCTGATTCTCTCAGGTCGGACATCATAGGCCTCTTGTCAGTACGCGCCTCCACACCTCTGGAAAGCTGTGACAGCACGATTACAGGACAGTCCATTTCTCTTGCAAGCTGCTTGATCATTCTCGACAGCGCCGATATTTCCTGCTGACGGTTGTCGGACTTGCCTTTGTATTCCATAAGCTGCAGATAGTCTATAACTATGAGGTCGAGACCCTTTTCGGCCTTGAGTCTTCTGCATTTGTTCTTCATTTCCATTACGGAAATTCCCGGCGTGTCATCTATTACTATGCTGGCCTTTGACAGCGTGTCTATTGCAATTCCAACTCTGTCCCAGTCCTTTTGCTCAAGAGCGCCGGTTTTGATTTTGCCAAGCTCTGTCCTTGACTCAACCGCGAGTATTCTCTCGCCCAGCTGCTCCTTGGACATTTCCAGACTGAATATGAGAACAGAGGCGTTGCCCTTGACAGCGGCGTTCTGCGCAATATTGATGGCAAATGCCGTCTTGCCCATTGAGGGTCTTGCCGCAACTATTATCATATCAGATTTCTGAAGTCCCGACAGCATATTGTCTATATCAAGAAATCCTGTCGTAAGGCCTGTGATTTTGCCCTCATTTGCCGCAAGCTCACTGATCTTGTCTACATTTCGCCTCAGGACTTCCTCGATTGGAGTAAAGTCTCTGACCTGACGCTTCTGTCCGATTTCAAGTACGCTTCTCTCCGCATAATCGAGTATCTCATCTACATCTATACTGTCGTCATAGCCCTTGTCTGTAATATCCGCAGACACGTCTATCAGGCTGCGCAGAGATGATTTTTCTGCAATTATTCTGGCATATTCGCCTGCGTTTGCAGTGGAGGGCACATTGAGCGTAAGCTCGCCTATGTATCCTCTGCCTCCCGCCATTTCAAGAGAGCCTCTTCTTTTGAGCTCCTCTGAAACGGTAATTGTATCCACAGGACTGTTTTTTTTGTAGAGTTCTTCTATTGCCTCATAGATTTCCTTGTTTATTCTGTTGTAAAAATCCTCAGGTCTGAGCATTTCGACAGCATTCATCATAGCCTCATGGCTTATCATGGCTGCTCCCAGAACACTGCGCTCTGCATCCTCATTGTGAGGAGGTACTCTCATCGACATTGCGTATCCTCTATTCTGCTACTGTTTTTACTTTAAGTACTGCGCTTACCTCGTGGAAAAGCTTAACCGGCACTTCAAAATCTCCAACCTGCTTGATAGGTGAGTCAAGCTGGATTTTTTTCTTGTCTATGTCAACTCCCGACTGCTCTTTAACAGCCTCTGCTATATCTGCCGATGTGATTGAGCCAAAGAGCTTGCCGTTTTCGCCGCCTTTTGTTTTTATAACGAATTCTTTTGCTTCTATCTGAGCCTTAACCTCTAAAGCGGCAGCCTTGTCAGCCTGATACTGCGCTTCCTCCTCTGCCTTTTTCTTTTTGAGAGCTTTCATATTCTTATCGTTTGCTTCTATCGCAAAGCCTTTAGGTATAAGGAGGTTTCTTGCGTAACCGTCGCTTACCTTTACTACATCTCCCGCTTTACCGCTTCCTTTAACATCCTGTAATAATATAACTTTCATTGTCTATTCCTCCGCTAATATTTCTTTTATCTGCTGTATCGCTTCTTCCGGGCTGATTGAAACCTGCGCGCCCGCCGTAGTCAGATGGCCTCCGCCTCCGAGCCGCTCCATTACGGTCTGAACATTCACATCGCCCAGAGACCTTGCCGAAATCACCGTCTGACCCGTAATATCGGGGCCTGCCACAAAGCTTGCTTTAATCTCTTTGATTGTAAGCAGCTCATCTGCAACCTGCGCATTTATAATCTGTGAATCGGTATGAGGCTGCCTTGTAATTGAAAATGCTATGTTGTTTTCAAAATGAGCGTCTGCTATACCTCTTGCTCTGATTTTGAATGTTTCTGTATCCATTCTAAAGAAGCGCTTTACTTCTGTTGTATCTGCTCCGGCTCTACGTAGCCACGATGCAGCCTCGAAGGTACGCACACCGGTCTGCACTGCAAACCTGTTGGTATCTATTGTCATGCCGCCAAGCAGCGCCTCCGCTTCAAGCTTTGAGATTGTTTTTTTGGCTCCGGCATACTGAAGCATTTCTGTTACCAGCTCGCTTGTAGATGATGCATAAGGCTCCATATATGCAAGGGTTGCATTGTCTATGGCATCCTCCGAACGCCTGTGATGGTCTATTATGACGAGGCGCTCGCACATATCCACAAGACCCGGGCACTCTGCAAGCACTGCTCTGTGAGTGTCAAGCAGCACCACAAGTGACTCATCGTCAAGCAGATTAAGCGCTTTTTCTGAGGTTATAAATTCGTAGGTTTCTGTTTCTTTCGCCTGTTCAAACACCTCTGAAAGAGTCTCATTGTATTCGTTTATAACTATATATACGTCTTTTTTGATGTCCTTTGCCAGTCTGTGTATTCCAAGGGCCGAGCCGAAAGCGTCCATATCGGGAAATCTGTGTCCCATGATAAGAACGTTTGAGGCCTGCTCCACAAGGAGCTTGAAGCCGTAATATATAATTCGTGATTTGCCCTTGTTGCTTTTTTCGACGGCTTTCATAACTCCGCCATAGTATTCAAGCTTCTGACCTCTTTTGATAACAGCCTGATCTCCGCCTCTGCCCAGCGCCAGATCAACGGCCTCCTGCGCAAAGGTGTCGTTCTGCGGATAGTTCCTGCCGCCTATGCCGATACCGACACTCAGGGTAACCGGGAAATCCGCTTCTGTTTCGATTTCTCTGATTTTGTCAAGCACCGAGAATTTATCCCGCTTGATGAAATCATAATATTTGTATTCAAACACGCAGAAAAACATATCCGGCTTGTATCTGGTTATGGAGGCGTCTATTTTGGTTCCCCACTGTCTGATACATTTATCTATATCCGTATCAAGCCTTAATTTGTCTGCATCCGGTGTGACATTCTGAAGCTCGTCGTAATTGTCTACGTGTATAATTCCTATGCAGGCTCTCTCATTGTTGTAGATGGCCTTGAGATTTTCGTAATTGGTAATATCCTTGAAATATATTGCAAGGTCAGGTGTTTCACCGTCGCAGAGCTTGCGCACCACCAGCCTGAAAATCCTGTCGTTTCGGTTAAGCTGCAGGGTTTCTCCGCTGTCCGCGCTTTCGAGTATTGCAGAGTATTTGATGCCGGCAATGGTGAATATATCGGCGCCCTCCTGCTTGTCATATACAAACACCTCGCCTATATCACTGCTGGCTGCCGTAACCTTACCGCTTCCGTTAATAGTGCATACAGGCATTCCCGCATATTTACATATTAACTTTTCCAGTTCGAAGTTTTCCATTATCTGCCCCTCACTCTTCCTTTGAGGCCGAATACCAGATCAAAGAAGCCAAGCAGGTAAAGACCCATAACTCCTAAATTCTGTGTCATAAGCAGTATTACCGCAATAAGCGCAACTGCTTTCGGCCATTTTTTCATATAGACAAAATAGAATATAAAGCTAATGCCCTGATATGCAAACGCCATTCTGAACAGATAGTCGATGTTTGCATAAACCATCTGACCTGCCGAAAAGTCCGTCAGAGTCAGCAGGTATGAAAGAAGATATATTCCAAACCAGCATAAAAACGCCTGTCTTCTCATTGAGAATTCTCTTACGGGTGTCATCTTGCGTAGCTCAGGGTCTTTTTTGCGAAGCCATCTGTACAGTATAATATATTCCAAATAGGATATTATCGCTCCCCATATTATAAATGATGACGGGAACATTTTAACAACGCTGCCGTAGGCCTTCTGTAAAGTCGAAGCTCTCTCTGCTTCCGAAAGCTTATCCATTCCCATAGACTGCATTATTTCATTGTTTGCTGCCAGTGTCTTTGACAGAGCTTCAATTGCGCTCTGCAGCTGCTCGCCTACCGACTGTCCGATAAGTCCCGATATTGCGATTACTATAAGCTGCCCGACAGCCGAATATATTATTCCTGCTATTACCACTCTGTATGGATCTGCTTTTGAAACAATTCCCCTCGCTATTGCAGAAATGGGAAAAAGTATTCCAAACAGAAATGCCAGTGTAAGATACATATTACTTCTCCTCATATATAGTCCATTATATTATATCACATATCTGCCGGTTTTGATAATCAAAAGTGCATATAAGGCAGAAGTAAGGCAATAAAAAGTCGCAATGCAGGGCATATCGACAGGTAAAAGCACTATATATAGTAAAATATATGTGCCTTACGGCGCTGTACACCATTTGTAGCGTATATGTCGGAAGTATTGAAAGTAGAGATATTACCTGCACACCCCCGTCAGAATCCGTTCATATGGCCGCCCGCAGCTGCAAAAAAGATTGATTCGTTCAGGGGTGAACGATGTAATATATATATTAAAGCAGGCTGACATATTATTGGCATTTACTATTTCGCGGGGGATATTATGAAAGAACACAACAACAAAATCGACATAGCAAAAGACCTGATTTTTCATATTTCAGATGTTGCATTTGCAAGATTTAAAAGCTTCTGCAGCGATGTACTCGGAGCAAGTGTCGATGAAGTACCATCTCAGGAAAGCATCTTTATGAGGCAGAATTTTGCCATAGTCTTTTTTGCAACAATTTTATTCTTGCTGACCAACGGTTTTTACCTTGTCAAAAACATAGCATTAAATACTATGCTGGCTCTTGATATGGTGCCTCTCTATATGATGACGGCAGCTTCTCTTGCCATGCTTATTTTCGTAAGAGTCAACAAAAAATATGACTCACCCCTGTCAAGATTTGCCCTGCTGGTATTTTATACGGTTGTCATTGCAAGCGTTACCGTTTTTATGGTTTCCTGCAATTTTCACAAAATCGGTCTTTCGATTTCGATGTGCTATCTGTTTGTAATTATGATTGCGCCGACCTACAGGCGTTCAGACACTGTATTCATATGTATTCTGATACTGATAAGCTGGTGGCTTCCCGGACAGCTTCCGTATGCGGACAACTATGATATGTTCAAGCATTTTCTTCTGCGATTTTCAATTCTTGTAGGATTTATCGCCATCCGCTCCATCTTCCTGCGGCAGTCTGCCAACGAAAGATATGTCAAGGAAATGAACAATTCTTTTCTCAAGCTTGCATATAACGATATAATGACAGGTACGCTGAACAAGAAAGCAATGGAAGCCTACCGCACATTTATTGCAGAGAGAATGTCGCCTGAAAAGGTCAGCGTGATAATCTACGACATCGATAATTTCAAATCATACAACGACCATTATTCTCATTTGAAAGGTGATAAGGCTCTTAAAGCTGTTTCCGAAAGCGTTGTCAGGGTACTCGAAAAGTCCGACAGATATTTGTTCCGCTTCGGAGGCGAAGAATTTGTCGTTATCCTGCCTGATACAGGTGAAGAGGAGGCTCGCCTGATTGCATCTGAGCTTCTTGAAGCTGTACGTGCCGCCGCCGTTCCGAGAAATGACCTGCCGAATCATAACATTGTTACAGCCTCCTTTGGAGTTGCCTGCGGAGCAGCGGAAGAACTCAACTTTCTTTCGATTATGGCAAAGGCGGACAAGCAGCTTTATCTCTGTAAAAGCAGCGGCAAAAACTGCGTTGCGGCAAGCGGCGTAATATACAGATAGTTAATTGACAATATAATATAAAAAGCCCCCGTCACTTTGATATGCTACCTCCTAGGCAGACAGTTGAAATAAAAAACTGTTTTAACCAGGAGGTTTTGTTATGTCCAAATTCAGTAAAGAAGAAAAAATGAGCGCTGTAAAAAGGCGACCGGAAGAGAAAGAATCATACGCAAGTATAGCCGGTTCAATAGGAGCAGATAGAACAACAATAAAGACATGGGTATTAAATTATGAAGCTATGGGCGAAGATGCATTCATAAGATCTTCAAACCGCCACTATACTCTTGAGGAAAAGAACGAAGCTGTAAAATTCTATCTTGAGGGAAAGGGTTCTCTTTCTGCAACCTGCAAAAAATTTAAAATTCCGAGTGCAGGAACTCTACGCATGTGGATAAAGGTGTATAATGATTGTGAACTTAAGGCATCACCTGTAGGAGGTAAAAGAACAGTCATGATCAAAGGAAGAAAGACAACACTTGAAGAAAGAATAGCAATTGTGTAAAATCACATAAAGAGCGGCAGTACATATGATGAGACTGCACAGAAATACAACGTCTCATATCAGCAGATATACCAGTGGTATCATAAATATATGGATAAAGGCGTTGACGGTCTAAAGGATGGCCGTGGCCGTACCAGGACAGAAGAAGAAATGTCAGAGCTTGAGAAGCTGAAGACAGAGAACCGCCTGCTTAAGGCAGAACTTGAAAACAGGAAACCGGAGAACCTTTTCTTAAAAAAAGTGAAGGAAATCGAAAGGAGGCGGTTTTAGGGAGAGTGAGGCAGGAGGCTGCATATCCTGCAGTTCAGAGCATATGCAGAGAGTACAATGTCAGCATATGCAGGATGTGTGCCATAGCAGGCATAGCGAGGGCATCCTACTACAAGTGGCTGAATCGTGAAATACCGGAAGCAGAGCTTTTGAATGAGGCAATTGCAGAGGCAGTAATGAGCATACATAAGGAGTATCCTGACAAGGGGCATAGAAGAATACGTGATGATCTTCATTGCAACCACCATTTTGATACAAGGAAACGATTGCACCCCCTAAATACAGGAGATGCATCACCTCCATCCGGGCATTGGATCAGGCTACTCTTCATTTTATGGACAATTGCAGAGTAGTCTTTTCTTTCACGAAAAAAGAGATATCAACGCGCCAGGGTCAGTATCTCTTCCTTTTTTTATAATTCAATTATCAGGTTCACGGTCTTTCCCTCTCACAAGCTGTGCTTTCTCCGCTCTTTTCCTGTCACGATGTAGTATTGCTTCTTGTTTTCATACATTTCCGCATCTGCGGCTTTCAGAAGCGACTCAAAATCCGTGTCCTTTGTGCCGCTTATCGTCGTACCGAGGGACACGGTAGCACCCAGTTGGCTTTTTGCCGTTTCCAGTAGTTTCTGAAACGCCGGATGTGTGATGTTTGGCAGAACCGCAATGAACTCATCTCCGCCAAGCCGATACACATGACGCTTTCCGAACACAGATTTCAGCGTCTGTGCGGTCTGCACAATGAATTTATCACCGGCGTCATGTCCCTTTTGGTCATTTATTTCCTTTAGGCCATTTAGGTCGCACATGACAACCGCCAGGGGAAAGTACTTCTCCAGCTTTTCTGTGTACGCCCAATCCAGTGCTTTTCTGTTTTTACAATCTGTGAGCTGGTCATATAATGCACTGTGCTCCAGTGCATCTGCATTATCGCGCAGTCTTATCATAAAAGAGATCATAAACTCGATCATATCTATCTCATTCGAGATCTCATGCAGTTTCTCTTCGGGAGGATTGTCCACACCGTAGAATCCGACCATCTTGCCGTTGATTTTGATTGGCCCTGTCACAAGGGTATTGACACCCTGAGGTTTCAGCCGTTCATAGATGGCTTCGCTTGTTTTTTTGCATTCTTCAATGTCATGGATGATGACATTGTTGGATTCTTGATATTGTGCAAACCATGTTTCAATGATGCCTTCATACGGCACATCCTGCAAGTTATCTTTTTCTTTGGGTACGCCCGCTTTGCACCACTCGTAGGTGTTGTCAAACGTTCCGCGGTCATTCTGTTCAAAGATGTACGCTCGATCGGCGGTCACACGCTGTCCGATATACTCCACCAGTTGATTCAGTACTCTGTCCGGATTTTCTTCTGAAGCGGCATACCGAACCATGTCCGTGAGGAATCTCTCGTAATTCAGAATTCGTTCCTGCGATTCGCGCTTGCTGACTTCCAACATTTCCATTTCCTTATGGTACAGGATTCTCTGGAGCTTGCTTCGCATCATCGTGGCAGTCAGAAGCATACTCAGCACCCCGTACAGAATAACATCCACTAGGTTTTTGGATAGAATTGGGTTGTGCTGCGCAAAGAAAGCAAGTCCGATATAGAGCAGCATACTGCTCAGAATCAGCCCGTTCATGACCGCCGCTCTGGCGGTAAACAGCAGCGGCGCTACCATCATGAACACAATGTAGTTGACAGTGAGCTCCTCCGGTGTAATCAGCGTTCCCGTAATAATGCCGAACAGCAGCAGCGCGGCAAAAAAGCTGTATACAACCAGTTCTTTCCCCAAGAAGCTTCTAAGTTGACAACGAGAAATGCAAAAATAGACCAAAGAAAGGAACGTATAGACCAGATACACCCATTTATATTTTCCGATACTCAGAGAAAACACACTCACCAGCGTTATGACTCCAAAGGCAACAAGCGCCACAACAGAATACAGCCGCATGGCTTTCCAGTTTTCTTCCCATACATCCTGTTTTACTTTCTCATAATCACCACAACTAAACATAAACAACGAAACAATTTGATTCATACGTTTTTTCTCTCCAAACTCTGTTCAATTACCGCTTTGCCCGTCTCATAAGGAGCACAGATTCAACGGTACTTTCATTGTCCCAATCAAGTTCATATAATTCCTGTTCATTGAAAAATACAGGAAAGATGTTACTTTTTTCTTCAAATTATACTCTCCCCCGGACAACCAAAGGACAACAGACGCGGCAGAGTTCGACGAGATTGTATATTTTGTTCCGTGGGGAAATGAAAAAAAAGCCGCATTCAGCCATTCGCCTGAACACAGCTTTTTTACGATTTCACCAGGAATCATTTCCTTTTTTTTCTCACCATTTGCTCAAACCGACCTGCGGTGAATTCCGCCCACGAGTATTCGCTCATGTATTCCCCCAGGTATGCATTTACAGCCATCGGCTTCATTTTCTCCAGATCATAGGCATCGCATTTGACCTTGCTGGCATCTAACGCCAGATTGTTTCGGCTCTTTATGAGAATCTCTTCTGCCCCTGCCTCCCGCAGAAGCGCCCTGAGCTGAGAAACGGTGGCCGTCACCTTATTTTTTAACTTCGTGTCATACCCTTCATCTTCCCAGAGCGTAAGAGCAATCTGCTCTGTCGTGACAAACGCTCCGTGCCGGTCCACGAGGAACGCAAGAAGCTCCTTTGTTTTTTTCCTGCGGAAGACCAGTGGTTTTTCGTCCACAAAGACCTGAAAAATACCAAATGTCTGAATGCGTACTCTGCTTTCATCCTGGTGAACCGGTCTGCGCAGCTCTGCCAGCTCTTTCTTCACCTTTTCTTCCGTAATCGGCTTGGTCAGGTAACCGCTGGCGTGAAGTTCGAAGGCCGAATCGCGATATTCGCCGAAACCTGTGGCAAAGATGATGTTAATGTCCGGATTGATTCTTTTCAGCCGGCGTGCCAGTTCTACGCCGCTGATATCCGCCATTTCCACGTCAAGAAAAGCCACATCCACCAGGTTGGCTTCTGCGAACTCCAGCGCATCTTCGGCATAGAGAAAGCCTGCTATCGAAGATGCGGAATCTGCTTTTTTTATGGCATCTAAGAGTGCCTGCAGGGCCAGTCTTTCATCGTCAACTGCAATTATGTTCATCGCCCGCCCTCCTTCTTCGGTATCGTCACCACTGCTTCGGTACCAATGCCTGTTTCACTGGATATCTCAAGTGTTCCTCCCACCAAAGCTTCCAGTCTCTCTCTTACATTTCGAATACCCACATGGAGCTTTCCGTCATTTTCACAGTTTTCCGGGTCAAATCCTCTCCCCGTGTCGGATATGGTCACAATCCAGGCTTCTGCCGTTTCTCTTGTGGCTATGGTTACCGTGCCGCCGCCGCGTTTTTTCGTCGCACCGTGCTTTACGGCATTTTCCACCAGGGGCTGTACCGTCAGCGGAGGGAGTTTAAAATTCATTGCCTCCATCTGGCAGACGATCTTCAGATCCTCCCCAAAACGTATTTTTTCAAGATCAAGATAGGTCTGTATGTGTTCATATTCCTTCTCGAAAGGAATCAGCTCTACCCGCTGGATGGACTCCATATTGTTTCTCAGATAGTCTGCAAATTTATCGATGGCCGCCCTTGCCGTACCAGGGTTGCTGCCGCACAGGTAATAGATAGAGTTCAGCACGTTATACATAAAATGCGGCTGAAGCTGACTGAGCATAATGGAAATGCGGCTCTCCGCCAGTTCCTTCTCTTTCTCCGCCAGTTTTATTTCATTTTCTGCAAGCTGTCTCGTCATATCGACGTGAAAAAACAAATATATGAAAATCAGAGACAAGGTTGTGGCCAAATAAAGGGGTGTAGGATTCCAATATGGCAGAGCAAACATTGCAACCGCAGGAAAGGCGACGAAGGAAAGGATCGTCAGCGTGCCCTTTGTCCCAAGATGTCTGCTGTAATATATTATCATCAAAATCAACATAATAAGGGAAAAGATGTCCACAGCATCTACCAGAAAATAGGCATATCCGTCATGATACATCCCATTTTCGTCAATAGAAAACAGCATTCCGTTAAACATAGAAACAAATACAAGGAGAAGAACGACTGCACAAGCCGCCGACACGATGACGGCACCGGTCCACGACTCCTGCGCTTTTTCTTTGATAAAACTTACCAGACAGCAGGCATATATGGCATTCAGCACCGCTCCGAAACCGAACGATAAAAAAGCGCAGAATTTCAGGAGTCCGATGTGGTTTGCATCCCCCATGAAATACCACAGTCCAGCCTCTCCCAGCAGCATAATGAAAGCTGTCACCAGAAGGGCTGTGAACCACTTTAAAAATGGTCTGTTTCTCGCATGGTCAGTAGCCGCCCCGATCAGAAGCACCAGGGTCACCATGGCTGCGAAAATAAGGAGACACACATCCAACTCGATCATATTGTTAAACTTTTCCAGATTTACGAGTATATGCCTCCCTTTCTAACTCTTTTCTTGTATTTTAACCCATTTGTTATCCGGTGTCCAGCGAAATTATCCGGATGCTCATCCGCTGTTTCACAGTGACAGGGGTTTTCAGTATACCAATGCCGTATTTCATGAAATTCTTACAGAACACGGAATGACTCAAAGCATGTCCAGAGTTGGTAAATGTATTGATAACGGCCCGATAGAAGGCTTCTGGGGGATTTTAAAGAGAGAATGTTATTACGGAAAGAGATTTGAAAGCAGAGAAGATGTTGTTGATATGATAGAAAGCTATATTTATTACTACAACAACAGAAGATACCAGAGACAGCTTGGGGTTGTGACACCTAATGAAAAGTATGAACAGTATCTTTCAGCAGCATAAAGGTATCCGAAACCATACCAGTTCCGGATACCACAAGTTACCAGTTTTTTATTATTTCGATTGTCCACTTGACGGGGTGCAGTTCAAGTGACGGGAGTATTGTTTTTAGTGGGTATAGTTGTCGAAATAGCCCTGAATGTAAATGATAGGAGTACCCTTGTCTCCGGAACCTGATGTCAGGTCGCACAGCGAACCAAGCAGGTCTGTAAGTCTTCTAGGAGTAGTCCCCTCTGTAACCATCTGTCCCACAAGGTTTGCATCCTTTGTCTTGATGGCATCCTCTATTGCATCTTTAAGTTCATCTCCGCTCAGGTCAGCAAAGTCATTGTCTGCAAGGTATTTGAGCTTAAGCTCGTTAGGCTGTCCCTCAAGTCCCTTGGTATATCCCGGTGATACAACAGGGTCTGCAAGCTCCCATATCTTGCCTACAGGATCCTTGAACGCGCCGTCGCCGTAAACCATTACTTCCACAGTCTTGCCTGTTCTTGCCTTGATTTCAGCCTGAACACCGTCAACAAATTCCTGGCAGTTTACAGGGAACAGCTTAACCTTGTCCTCTGTAGCCTTGTTTGATCCCAAGAGACCGTAGTCTGAATTGTAGCCGCTGCCGTTTACAGACTCTGTCATTATATCGTCCATACCTAACACCACAGTCGCTCCCGCTTCTTTAATCAGTCTCTTTGTTCTTGCTCTTGTGTGTATGTCACAGCATAAAACCTTGTCTGTATACTCAACAATAGTTCTAGGATTGTTTGAGAAAATTATCTCCGCCTCTGCGCCTTCCTCTTCGATAAGGCCCTTGTAGTAGTTCACATAGTCAACTGCTGTGAAAGTATGGCATGATTTGCCGAACAGCCCTTCAAACTCTGCCTGTGTAAGCACATCTGAATAAAGGTTTATCCCTTTTTCGTCAAGTTTGTCTATGTCAAGGATATGATTTCCGACTTCATCACTTGGATAGCTCAGCATAAGCACGATTTTTTTTGCTCCCTTTGCAATACCTCTGAGACAGATTGCAAATCTGTTTCTTGAAAGAATAGGGAATACCACGCCTACTGTTTCTCCGCCCAGCTTAGCCTTAACATCCTGCGCAATATCCTCAGTTGTGGCATAATTTGCCTGCGCTCTTGCAACGATTGATTCTGTAACGGCTAAAACATCTTTTGTGCCGATTTCAAATTCGCCTGCGTCTACAGCGCCCAGAAAAGTATCGACTACAATTTTTTTGAGGTCATCGCCCTCTCTGATAATAGGGGCTCTGAGTCCTCTTGATGTTGTTCCTACAAATCTTGTCATTTTTTACCTCCAAAATTTATCTGCTAAAGCTTTACCGCAGATATCTAAATATCAAAAGGCGGAAATAATTTCCGCCGCTTTTTACTGTCTGCCTTTATTTACCCGGCTTGTATGAACTCTTAAGATCCACTATTCTGTTGAATACCTTTTCGGTATCTGTTGTCAGTTTTTCGTCTGCAATATAGTAACCATGCCTGAAGAACTGGAATCTTTCTCCCGGCGCCGCCTCAAGTATTGACGGCTCTGCATATGCAGTCACAACCTCCATTGAGTTTTCGTTGAGAACATTGTTGCCCTCTTCATCTGTAATCATCAGATAATCATAGTTTCTGATTTTAATCGGAACTGCTGTCTTTGCGTCAACCCAGTGAATGGTTCCCTTGACCTTGCGGCCCTCAAAGCCTGCGCCTGATCTTGTTTCAGGGTCATAGGTGCACAGAAGCTCTCTGATGCTGCCGTCCTCATTTTTGACAACCTCATTGCAGGTGATGAAATATGCGCCCTTAAATCTTACTTCGTTTCCCGGGAAGAGTCTGAAATATTTCTTTGCAGGAACTTCCATAAAGTCTGCGCCGTCAACATAAAGCTCTCTGCTGAAAGGAACCTTGCGGCTGCCCATTTCAGGAACGTTTCTGTTGTTTTCCATTTCGCATTCTTCTGTCTGGTCTTCAGGATAATTGGTTATAACTACCTTAATCGGATCCTCTACAACATTTCTTGATGCAACCTTGTCCTTGAGATCCTCTCTGATGCAATGCTCAAGCAGTGAAACATCAACTGTGCTGTTTGCCTTTGAAACTCCTATTCTCTCGCAGAAGTCCCTGATTGACTCAGGTGTATAGCCTCTTCTTCTGAGACCTGCAATGGTCGGCATTCTAGGGTCGTCCCAGCCCTCCACTGTACCGTCGTCCACCATAGCCTTGAGATATCTCTTGCTCATAACTGTATTGGTAAGGTTAAGTCTTGCAAATTCAATCTGCTGCGGCGGATTAGGCCAGTTGAGCTCCTGAAGAACCCAGTCGTAAAGAGGTCTGTGATCCTCGAATTCAAGTGTGCATATTGAATGTGTGATGCCCTCTATTGCATCTTCGATAGGATGCGCAAAGTCATACATAGGATATATGCACCACTTGTCACCTGTGTTGTGATGGGTTGTATGAGCTATTCTGTATATAACGGGATCTCTCATATTGATGTTAGGCGATGCCATGTCTATTTTTGCTCTAAGCACCTTTTCGCCGTCTGCATATTTGCCCGCTTTCATCTCTTCAAAGAGCTGCAGATTCTCCTCTACGCTTCTGTTTCTGTAAGGGCTTTCCTTGCCCGGCTCTTTGAGGGTGCCTCTGTATTCTCTTATCTGATCTGCGTTGAGGTCGCATACAAACGCCTTGCCCTTGTTTATGAGCTCTACTGCGCATTCGTACATTTTATCGAAATAGTCCGATGCCCACAGGCGTTTGTCCCATTCAAAGCCCAGCCATCTTACATCTGCTTCGATTGAGTCTATATATTCAACATCTTCTTTTACAGGGTTTGTATCGTCATATCTTAAGTTGCATTTGCCACCGTATTTTTGGGCAGTAGTAAAGTTAAGGCATATTGATTTTGCGTGTCCGATATGAAGATATCCATTCGGCTCCGGCGGAAATCTTGTGTATACCTTGTCACCATTCTTACCTGTTTCCAGATCTCTATCTATGATATTATGGATAAAGTTGGAGCTTTCCACTTCTCTGATTTCTTTTTCTGACATATTATTGTCCTCCTAAGTTTACTTCCCAAAAATTTGACACTACATTATATCACAAATTATAATAATTTACCAGTCACATTTTTTATTATATCCATTCTTTGCTCCGTCCACTCAAATCTCTTTTTGCTATTAATTTGCTCATATTTGCCTCTGTTTTTGCCTGTGTTTGTTGTGCTTTTTAACAAGTTTGCTCAATACCTTTCTCCTGTTTGCCTAATTCAATTTATTTTTACCGGTTTCGTTGACTAAATTTATTTCAGACGTTATTATAGTTATACTAACCGTTTAACTATTGACGAAAGTTAATAGCATCATAACTACTTTTGCTAAATATCGAAAATTCAAGCTAACACTAAAAAAGAGTAATTCTGCAATTACTCTTTTTTAATACCCCTTTTTAATTTCCTTTTATATTATCCTGCGGCCCTAATGTATAATCAGTCTTGAAATCTCCATGGTAATCACCTTGAGCATCACTCCGCCTGACATTATGTAAAACCATATTTCTCTTGCGGTCTGTGATTTTGCCGCAGGCGTTGCAACGGCTGCGATTATGATTATGAGCGCGCCGATACATCCGATAATTACAGGCAGACTCATCAGCGAAAATATGCCGGGATCGCAGCTTCCGTCAATGGTATACTGAATGGTTTTGTCAAGACCGTCCCTTGCAGCCGCAAAGCAGCATATGACAAGTCCGAATACAAGCAGAAGCAGGCTTCTTCTGCCCCAGCACTGGATTTCGGCTCTGTTAAATACAGTATAGGCGATAAAGCCCAGCATAGCGATTATCATAATTGTTGTTGCAGCTGTTACTGCATTTCCAAAGTACAGTTTCATTGTTTTACCTCTCTTTCTTTCATTAAAAAAAGACGCACTGTCAGACCTCATTTAAGGTCAGCACTGCGTCTTGGCGTCCGGCTTATTTTTTTCATAATATATCCTTTAATATCTATTATGCTTTCGCTTCTGCATTTAGGGCAGAACAGCGGGAAATTCTTTATCTCGGTTTCACGAAATACCTGTATTCTGGTTTTGGCGCCGCATACGGGACACAAAACCCATCTTTTTTCAGTTCCGGTGTTCACAGCTATATCGCCCCCGCTTCTATATCTGCTGTGAAACGGTCGATATGACTCTGAAGCATATTCATAACCCGGTCCTTGTCCTCTGCGCTGTCATAAATACTGTAGAGAAGATATATCGGTCCGTAAAATTCAAGTGCAAGCCTGCGGGCAGTCTCATCGGAGTCCGCAAAGTTTCTGAAAATCTCCGCCATATATGCAAGCGGCTCGGCACCAAGGTATCTGTGATACAGCGCTGCCATTTCAGGACTTCTGTACTGTTCGAGGGTCAGCATTTTGCGAAAGCATGAGGAAAACTCCTCCTCTGTCCAGTGGCGAAACTGCACGATGCTGTACTGCCTTATTCTATCCGCGGGAGTATTTGCATAGATTTCGCCGAAATTCTCCTCATCGCACTGCGGCATATGATATTTCTCTGCTCTTTCTCTATCCAGTTCGTCCATTCTCTCTACAATTCTGTCCAGAATTTTCTGCTTGGCTGCATAATGCTTGTAAAGCGCAGGCTTTGTAATTCCAAGCTGCGCGGCAATATCACTCATAGATGTGCCCGGATATCCGTTTCGGGCAAACAGTCTGAGGGCCGCCTCCATAATTCTCTCTCTAGTATCTCCTGCCATATCAGTTCTCCTTTTGGTAACCGTTCGATAACTTAATTATAGTTACCGCTCGGTCACTTGTCAAGATTAAAAAAGAGCAATTTTTAAAATCACCCTTTTGTTAAATCGTTATATATTCCAGCAGATAAAAGCCCACACCGCAGTCCCGTCATGGTCGTATATCCACATATCGTCTTTTTGAACAAGATGCACCTTTGTGTATTCAATCAGCCTGTCATACTGTGCAACGCTTAGCTTTTCGGGAAAGCTGCCCTCTACCGCGCTGATACATTCCTCAAAGCTGTTATATTTCTTAGGCTTAAACGGCGCTTCTATATATGAAAGTTCTGGCATTCTGTTCATTTCAAACAGTATGTTCATTATGTATGCAAACGCGCCGTAGTCGGAATAATTATATCCTATTTCCTTCGCTATTTTTCTGTCATATCCGTTTCTCCCGCTGGTCCATACTCCCAGACACACTTTTTTTGCCGCTGCCTGTTCCAGCTTCATAAGACAGTCCTCAAGGTCATCGGATATCAGAGATCTTGAGGATATTGCAATATCACAGACAGGTATATCTCTTTTGCTCCAGTCCTCGTTCCAGTCAAGCTGCATGGCATGTATTCTGTTCGAAAGTCCAAGCTCCGCAACGTCCTCCAAAAGCACCTCCAGCATCTTTGGAGAAAAGTCCGCAGCATATATTTCATGACCCTTCTGGGCAAACGGAATCGCCAGAGTTCCCGATGCGCAACCCATATCAAATATGGTATCCCCCGGCTTTATCTCTGCCAGTCTGTAAAATTCTTCAGCATATATATCGCGCTTTCCCGGCTTGGGCTTCTTGCGAAATCTGGGCGCAAAGTCATTCCAGAAATCAATACTGTTGCTGTGTCCGTTTTCATCTCTTGTTTTTTTCCATTCGCTGTTCCAGTCCATACTGTTCTCCCTGCATTTATATATGAATTATGCTGTTATTTAAGCATAACATATCACAGGGCTTTAGTATACACATATATTTACTTTCCCCTGTTTCTCTGTCCCGATTTACAGGTATATAAGCTGATGAAAAGCAACTAATTAAAAGAAATTTCTCCTTGACTTTTTTTAAAACAAACCATATAATTACAGACAAACGAGTAGCAAACTAGCGTAAATCCAGTTTAGTTACTCGTTTTTATTTTTAAAATTACATTTATCTGCAAAAGTGTGTAGCTTATCAGCGTAAGTCCAGCTTATTATGATAGGCGCACACTTTTTTGTGTGCAAAGGAGGTTTTTAATAAAATGGCGGAAAGCAACATAATGAAGGATATGCAGGTGAATAAACTAATGATCCGGCTGGGAATTCCTATGATTTTATCCATGGCTCTGCAGGCTGTCTATAATATTGTGGACAGTGCATTTGTCGGAAATATGAGGGCAGGCAGCGAAGCCGCACTAAATGCACTCACACTGGTATTTCCCGTTCAGATGCTTATGGTGGCGATTGGAATCGGTACAGGTGTGGGCACAAACGCGCTTCTTGCCAGAACACTCGGTCAGGGTAATAATGAAAAGGCCGCAAAGGTTGCCGGAAACAGTCTTTTTCTCGGAGCAATTATCTATGCAGCCTGTCTGCTGTTTGGAATATTCGGTGTCAAAGCATATATTTCATCTCAGACATCAGATGAAGAAGTACTTGCAATGGGAACCAGCTATCTGACCATCTGCTGCGTGGTTTCTTTTGGGATTATATTCTTTTCTTTATTTGAAAAACTGCTGCAAGCGACAGGACGCTCGCGTTATTCCACTATCGGTCAGGTTGTCGGAGCTGTTATAAATATTGTTCTTGACCCGATTATGATTTACGGTATAGGTCCTGTTCCCGAAATGGGTGTGGCAGGTGCGGCCTATGCCACAGTAATCGGTCAGATTGCATCAGCAGTACTGCTGTTCATCTTTCATATAAGGCTTAATAAGGAATTTGAGCACGGAGTAAAATATATGAAGCCCGACGCCCGCATTATAAAGGAGATTTATGCGATTGGACTCCCTGCAATCATTGCGCAGGCTTTAATGTCCATTATGGTGTATATAATGAACCTTATTCTGAAGTTTGACCCGTCGGCTCAGACTGCCTACGGCCTGTTCTATAAGGTTCAGCAGTTTGTTCTTTTCCTTGCTTTCGGACTGCGCGATGCCATTACGCCGATTATTGCTTTTGCCTATGGCATGAGAAGCAGGCAGCGAATCTGCGCCGGAATCAGATATGGGCTTGTTTATACGCTTGCTCTTATGATTATCGGGGTGGCTATTACAGAACTATTTCCCGAAGCGTTTGCAGATCTGTTCAATGCAGGGCAGTCAAGAGAATATTTTATCAGCGCGATGAGAATAATTTCCGTCAGCTTTATTTTTGCAGGCGTCAACATAGCTTATCAGGGAATATACCAGGCTCTTGACGGAGGCATAGAGTCCCTGATCATTTCACTGCTCAGACAGCTTGTTATCATACTGCCGCTGGCAGGAATATTCTCCGTCTTTGTCAGAAACGGTCAGACGGGCGCTTCTCTAATATGGTGGGCTTTTCCAATTACAGAGGCGCTTTCCTGTCTGTTCGGTTATTTATTCTTAAAGAGAATTGAAAAAAGCAAGGTGAAAATTTTAAGCCAGGAGGAAAACAGGTAATGTTAAACAGAATTATTACAATCAGCAGGGAATTTGGAAGCGGTGGTCACTTTATCGGAGAGGAAATTGCAAATAGGCTTGGAATTGCCTGTTATGATAAGAATATCATTCTTCAGATTGCCGAAGAAACCGGTCTGTCACCGGAATATATACGGGATAATGCAGAATATTCTCCTGAAAAAGGGCTTCTCGCATATGCCCTCGCTGGACGTGATGTCAGCGGTAAGTCGTTAGAGGATATTGTATATGAGGCGCAGAGAAAGGTTATTTTAGAAATTGCAGATAAAGAATCCTGCGTGATTATAGGTAGAAATACGGATTTTATTCTAAACGAGAGAAGTGACGTGCTTAATGTTTTTATCTACGGAAATACGCAGGAAAAGCTGCGCAGAATCAGTCATTTGTACAATGTCAGCGAACAGACCGCAGAAAAAAAGATAGCAGATGCAGATAAAAGGCGCATGGCAAACTATAACTTCTATACCGGTCAAAAATGGGGAAAAGCTTCCAATTACACGCTGTGTCTGAACAGCTCGAAGCTCGGTTACGACAGATGTGAAGAAATAATTATACAGTGCTTTAATCAAGGCTCTGATTAAAGCCCGGTACAGTAAAATCCGTCATAGGTCTAAGCCGGCTTTCAATGCCGGCTTTCAGACTCATGTCGGATTTATAATCCCTCTGACTTCATCTATATGCGCTCTGATGTATGCCGCCAGCATTGTTTCAAGAGGCTGTCTGCCATAAAGCTCGTAATAGTCGTCATCAAAGTCATCAAAAGGATACATATCATACATATCCTCATACTCAATTTCATCAAGCCCGCTGATGTCAATATCATTATCCGCTATGAAATCATCGTAAAGCCTCTGATATTCGGCAGCTCCGATTTCGGCAAGGCTTTGGCTTACATACGGTGCTTCCTCGCAGTCGTTATAGAAGAACTGGCACAGACCTCCGCACTGCACCTCCATATCAAATTCAGCCACAGTGTACACCACCCTCTGCGCATCGTTAAACGCCTCAAAGTCATCTCCAAGTCCGAAATATGCCTCTTCAACAAGGTCGTAATCCGAAAGGCCCTCTATGTTCTCAAGGTATCCACCGCCGCAGCCTGATACCGCAGTCAGTATAAGCATTATCACTGCAATTGCAAATAGTCGTTTTTTCATTTTATGTTACTTCCCGTCTACGTCTTATATATCTTACGCGTTTATGTATATATTATCTGCTGCTACGGCATTTTGCAAGCCAAATCCGGAAGTTAAAGGCAGAGCCTAAAGACCCTGCCTGTATTTGCTTTAATTAAAGTTTTTAAACCATCAGCCCTATTATGTAAACAACTGCGCCTCCAAGCAGCATTGTTGCCGGCAATGTAACAAACCACGTTGTAAAAATATTGCCTGCAACTCCCCACTTAACCGCAGAGGCTCTTTTGGCTGAGCCTGCGCCCATTATTGATGTGGTTATTACCTGAGTTGTGCTGACAGGCGCACCTAGAAATGTCATAAGCTCAATTACGAGCGCCGATGATGTCTGCGCCGCAAAGCCCGACGCCGGAGTCAGCTTTGTCACTCCGCTTCCCATTGTTTTCATAACTTTCCAGCCTCCCAGAGAAGTACCGAGAGCCATAACGACTGCGCAGGATATCTTAACCCAGAACGGCACGCCGCTTCCCGCTTCAAGAAGCCCGCCTGTCACAAGGGACAGAGTTATAATTCCCATTGTTTTCTGAGCGTCATTGTTGCCGTGGCTGAATGCCACAAATGCAGATGAAAAAATCTGAAGTTTTAAAAACAGCTTGTTAACCTTGCCGTTTGACCATTTTGCAAAGGCTCTGTAAATCAGCTTCATACATAAAAATCCGATTATGAGGCCGAGAACAGGTGAGGTAAACAGCGGAATTATAACTTTGGTCACAACGCCCGACCATATAATGTGCTGCGCACTTACCGTATATACGATTACCGCGCCTACAAGACTTCCGATTAATGCGTGTGACGAGCTGCTCGGTATGCCGCGCCACCACGTAAACAGGTTCCAGATTATAGCCCCTATAAGCGCGGCCAGTATTACATACTGCTCAAGCTTCACGTCCACAAGTCCCTTTGATATGGTACCTGCAACCTTTTCACTTACCAGCGCTCCCACAAGGTTCATAGCCGCAGCCAAAAGTATTGCTCTTCTCGGAGTCAGAGCCTTGGTATAGACAGCCGTTGCTATGGCATTTGCCGTGTCGTGAAATCCGTTTATAAATTCAAATATAAGGGCGGCTGTAATTACCGCAATCAGAACTGTACTAAGCATTCTTTACCATCACACCCCTTACGGTATCGGCAAGATGCTCGCAGGCATCAAGAGCATCCTCAAGTCCCTCGTACAGATCTTTCCACTTGATTATCTCCACAGGATCTTTTTCTTCCTTGAACAGCTTGTTTAAAGCTCTTCTGAATACTGCATCGCCTATGTTCTCAAGTCTGTTTATCTCAACTATTGCAGCCTTCGCCTCTTCATTCTTTTTAGGGTGCGGAAGCTCATCAAAGAGAATTTTCACCTGTTTTGTCGCATCTGCTATTATGTTGCCCATTTCAACAGCATCGCCTCTCAGCGCCTTTATCTCATAAATTGTGAACTTGCTGGCAATATCCTCCATATAGTCTGCAAGGTCGTCCATCTGGTTTGCGATTGCAAATATATCCTCTCTGTCAAAAGGAGTCACAAAGGACTCGTTAAGCTCCTGCAATATATCGTGACATTTGCTGTCACACTCCGACTCTGCCATTTTCATTGCAGCTATAGTCCTCTCAACATTGCTGTAGTCGTTTATTATTGCGGCAAAATCCTCTCCCATTCCGGTAAGAGATGCTGCAAAATCCCTGAACATTACAAAAAATATGCTTTCTTTTCTGCTTCGTATAGCCATTATACAATTTCCTTTCTTTTATCTCAGGCTATACAATATATGGGCTTTGTTAAGTCTATTGTTAGAAGAATGTTAAAACTGTGTAAAATTATTTTGATTTCCTCTGAAATTATACGCTTTATCTATTCCTGCTGTTGTAATCTTCCCTTATCGCTGCCTGCCAGTCTGACTGCATCTTACCCTTTTCTCTTATATTAATAACAGTTTCGCTCAATACACTGTATACCACCTCAGTGCCCTCTGAATCCGCAACATAATCTACCGCATTGTCTTCTTGTATTCCCATCGCTCCAGCAGTATGAACAGCGTCTATATTTGCTCCGACAAACAGAAACTCCCAGCCGTATTTTTCTTTCTGCCTGCTTATCATCTTTTTTACTTTTGCAAGATTATATCTGCGGCTTGAATTTTCAAGTCCGTCGGTTATTATTACGAATATCGTTTTTTCAGGTACATCATCGTTTCTTGCATATTTATGAATATTTCCTATATGATGAATTGCTCCGCCCACTGCGTCAAGAAGCGCTGTGCAGCCGCAGGTAAAATAATCTTCGTCAATCATCTCTCTGATCTTATCTATTGCAACTCTGTCGTGCAGCACTTTTATCTCATCGTCAAACAGCACTGTCGATACCACTGCGCTGCCCTCTGCCTGCTTCTGCTGTTTAATCATAGAATTGAAACCGCCGATTGTATCTTTTTCAAGCCCGCACATTGAGCCGCTTCTATCGAGTATAAAAACCATTTCCGTTAAACCTTTTTTCATAAAAAACACCTCCGCATATATATTTCCAAGTAATTTTTTAACTTACACTCAGATTATATTATGCGCAGGTGTATTTATGGTCGCACAGCAGGCGACATTTAATTAAGGGTCTTTTCGGTGTATTCAAACAGTATTTCATTAACCCTGATGATATTATATATATCATTCAGAATACAGAACTCAATAATTATATCGAATCTGCTTGCTCTGGTCAGAGCATACCCCGCTCTGCCTATAAAGTCTTTCATCTGGTCAAGATTAAGCCTGAGAGCAAAGCCAAGCGCTATTGCGGTATTCTTGCCGGGGTGATAATCTTTTGCATTAATTATCTTGTTATAAGCCTTGCGGTCAATATTGGCTGCCTTGTAAACCTGCGGATCCGTCATATTTTTTATTCCCACAAGCCGTATAAGTTCCTCTGTAAAGCTTCCCTCCAGCATACTGTCTATATCTTCAATCTTTGCATTTCTGCGTTTCAGGCACAGGGAACTTCTTTTTTTCTCATTTCTGCGATACTCCGGAAAAGTATTGCATACCGAAAAGCTTGCAGACTCCTCCAGCATAATTTCATCAGCCATATTGCTGTCGATATATTCCTCAATCCTGTCACGCAGCTCCCCTGAGGCATTCATCGCCTCATCGCTGAAAAGCACCAGACAGATAAGCATTTCACTGTCTGCAAGAAATTCTTCAAACACAGAATTGGCCGTTTCCAGAGCAATGTAATTGGGAAATCCCTGATTGCCTGCCGAAAGCAGCGGAAATGCAATCGAGTTCATTCCTGCATCCTCTGCAATCGCCAGCGCCTTGCGGTAGCAGTCAGCGAGGATATGCCGCTCTCCAAAGCCGCCTCCGCGCCATACGGGTGTAACGGCATGAATAACAGCCTTTGCGCCAAGCTTTCCTGACGGAGTCATAACCGCATCTCCGTATTCAAGCTGTCCGAACTTTTCTCTGTATCTGATAAGCTCCGGACC
>URGK01000026.1 GCA_900547295.1 uncultured Eubacteriales bacterium | reverse complement strand
TTTTTCATAGTCTGCGACATAGTATCTGATGTTTTTTCTGCCCTTTTGGATTATCCTGTGCCCCTCTGCTTCAAGCATCTGCTTCTGAGAATCGATGCCTCCCGGATATTTAGGATTAAGCTCGCCGCCCGCCTTGAGAGTTCTCCAGTATGGAGTCTTGTCCGTATCTCTCTGGTGGCTTGCCCATGCGGCAATTGATACAAATATACCGGCTGTAATTGGATCTGTGAAATCGGCATCGTTTGAACGCGCAAAGTATTCTCTGATGCCACCTACAGTAATAACCTTTCCGAAAGGAACTTTTTTCATTACCTCATCATAGGCTGCGGGAGCCGCACAGTACATCCTGTTTCCTCCGTATTTCTGTATGGTTCTTTCATCTGTTACTATCTGTATCTTAGGCATATCCCTGCTGTCTGCAAGCATAGCGTTGAAGTCTTTTTTATCTTCCTTTGCCATAATGTCATTCCTCCTTATATATACACGCAGCTTATATATTCACTGTCATGCCTATCCGGTATGCGCGCCCTGCCTTTTGAGAGTATGATGGATTTGTCTCCTGCATCATTTCTTATGACTCTGTAGGTTTCGCCCTTTCTGTCCGTAAGGCTTTTTCCCGGTATTATATGCTCGCTGACCATAAGCGGCAGGCTGCCCTCGCCTTTTTCAAAGCTTTCCAGCGAAAGCGCAGAGGCTGTAATTCCAAGGTCTTTAAGAAGTTTGTCGGTGTATCTGTTGTATACGTTAAGACCATATCCTCCGTATACTGTAATTCCTCTCGATACAAATTCCTCTACCCAGCACAGGTTTCCAATCATTATTCCGGATGTCTTAACTACATCACATATGCTGTCAATATTGCTTTCTATATATTCATCTTCTCTGCCTTTTGAAACATTGCTGATGTACGGTATTACCTGATATTTCTCACCAAATTTTTCATCTATGTTTTCTCTGTTTTTCATATAGCCTATAAGCGGGAGAAATATGCTGATTCTGCCGTCATACTGCTGCAGCAGCCGTGCAAATTCTCTGCTTTCGATATCTTTTATGTCTGTTACATATATGCCGGTCATCTCTGTTTTTTCACCCGCAGGAAGCTCCGGCATTGAGATTTCCCGCTTTGCTCTGCCTCTGCTTTTGATTTCCTCAAGTGCTTCGAGAGCCTGTCTTCTCATTGCATTAATTGCAGAAACCGGCACTGAAATGCCGCCGTCAATACGACACTGTATTTCGGCTGCTTCAAAAGGGGTGTTTCCTGTTTTGCCAAGCTGTTTTCTGACCGTTTCCTCGTCAAGCGGTCTGTTTACGGCTTTTTCGCATACGGCATCTCCTGTGATTTCAGCCTTAAAATCGCCGTCTTCTGCAACCAGCTTCGGATAGCTGCCGTACTCAGCAGTGAAAGTAAATCTCACAGGCGCTTTTTTAATATACCGTCCCTCTTCAAAGGTTTTGCGAAGTACTTTGAGCTGAACGCTGCTGCTGGTTCTGTAAACATCTGCCCCCCTGCTTACATATCCTTTAAAATCTCCGATATCAAGCTTGCCTCTGCCTGCTTCTTTAATATATGTGACTATATTTCCGGTAATGTTTTTATCGTGGATTTCAATGCCGTCACCGTTTGATATATCCTCATTTGTCTTTATCCTGACTATCTGTCCGTTCTTTTCAAGAACCCTGCCTATATAGACTCCCCTGTGTTTAGGAATATCTCCCGAAAGAAAATCCCTGCCCGGGTTTTTATCAAGATAGCCTTGTGTAAATCCGCCTCTGTTAAATATCTGCTCAAGAGCTCTGCGGTCAGCCTCATCTACGGCTATGCCTCCTGTTTCATAGTACATATTGAGATATTTCCTGTATACAGATGTTACCTGCGCAACATACTCTGCGGATTTCATTCTGCCCTCTATTTTAAAGGAGCTGACTCCTGCCTCTGCAAATTCACCCAGCCTGTCAACAGTGCACATATCCTTAGGACTCAGATGATAGCCCTCTCTGCCGTCAAGGCTGTAAGCAAGTCTGCATGGCTGGGCGCAAAGTCCTCTGTTGCCGCTTCTGCCGCCTATTGTTCTGCTCATCTGGCACTGCCCCGAATAGCAGAAGCACATAGCCCCGTGAACAAATATCTCTATGTCTGTGCCAGTTGCTGTCGCCTGCCTTATTTCCTCAAGTGACAGCTCTCTTGCCGGCACCACTCTCTCATATCCGAGCTCTGCGGCTTTTTTAATTCCTCTGACATTATATATGCTTGCCTGCGTTGAAAGGTGCAGCGGGAAGTCCGGCAGATCCGCTCTGACAATGCTGCCAAAGCCCAGATCCTGTATTATAAGGGCGTCTGCGCCCATTTCATAAAGCTGCCCGGCATATTCAAGCCCCGCTTCAAGTTCCTCGTCTTTAAACAGAGTATTGACCGTAATATATACCTTAACATTTCTGATGTGAGCATATTCTATGCCCTGCTTCATCTCCTCTGCTGTAAAGTTGTCTGCATTTATGCGGGCATTGAAGCTGTGTCCGCCCATATATACCGCGTCTGCGCCGTTTTCGACTGCTGCAATAAGCTGCTTCATACCTCCTGCCGGGGCAAGAAGCTCACATTTTGTTTTCATTTCGGGCTCCTCTTGTAAATATTTCTTCTTTGTAAGTACATACTAACAATTATATAGGGAGGCTGCTGTTATGTCAAAACTAAAGGAAATTATAAAAGATGAAAATTTCATAAGGCTCACCATTTTTGTATCCTTTAATGCTCTGCTCCTGTATATTCTGTTTTTTGCCGTAAAGAACATAGGGAAAGCCGCCTCCCTGCTTCTTACCGCTCTGTCTGCGCTGCTGCACGCCCTGACGCCTGTAATTATAGGGATTGTGCTTGCATATATACTGGCGCCGCTTGTTGAATGGGTTTCCTCATATATTCATTTTTCTTCTTCCGACGATATTATCACCGATGAAAAGCTGCGAAAAAGAGAAAGGTATCTTGGTACGGCAATTTCATTCATACTCATTACCGCCGCTTTGTCCGCTGTTGTTTTCGGTCTTGTGTTTCTTATTTCCGGCAGCATCAGAAGTATGGATATAAACGCTGTGATAGCCCGGCTTGATGAGAAGCTGAAGCTGTGGATTGATTTTCTGCCGGGAAACTTTATTTATGACAACTGGATAAGGTTTTATTCAAAAGCGGAAAATATGCTTTCAGATATTGATGCTGCTTCGCTTACAAGGAGCTTTCTCGATGCGTTTCTCGGAGTTATAGCCTCTGTCTATCTGCTTGCCGACAGGAATTTTTTCATACGCCTGTGCCGCAAGCTGCTTCATATAACTCTGCCTCAGCGGGCCTGCGCCGTAACTTTAGACATACTGCACGAAATAAACGGTATTATTTCAAGTTTTTTGAGAGGCATATTTATCGACAGCCTGCTGGTGGCTCTGCTTTCGGCCGCCGCGCTTTCTGTTGCAGGCATTGACTTTGCCGTATTTATAGGTCTGCTTGCAGGCGTATTCAATGTAATTCCGTATTTCGGGCCGCTGCTGGGTATGATACCCGCATTTATCTCCGGTATTGTTTCGGGGGATATTATGAAAGGCATACTCGCCGTTATAATACTGTTTGCGGTGCAGCAGCTTGACTCCAACTTCATATATCCAAAGGTAGTGGGAAAATCAACGGGATTAAAGCCCCTGTTTGTCCTTGCGGCTGTCTCCGCGGGAGGATATTTTGCGGGCATTGCCGGCATGATACTTTCTGTCCCCGCAGCGGGAATAATCAGTCTGTTTGTTACAAGATGGGCAATAAAAAAAGAAAAGCCTGCCGGGAAAGCAGACTCCTCGTAAAAATCTGTTGTGTTATGAATTAAGCCATTTGACCATGCCTGCGCCCATTGTATCGTTAGGTCTTGCCGTAAAGCCGAACTTTGCATAAAAGCCTTCATTTCCCGATGTGGCCATAAGGTTTATCATAATGCAGCTTCCGTCCTTTGCACGCTCTTCAAACCATTTGTTTATCTCTGTAAGCATGTGCCTGCCTATGCCTGATTTCTGATATTCGGGCAGCACCATTACATCGGCTATAAGATACATATATCCGCCATCGCCGATAATCCTTGCTGTTCCTATGGCTTTGTCTCCGTCATAGGCTGCAATAACATACTCTGAATTATCAAGTCCTCTCTGCGCCTGCTCCAGGTCAAGCATCTTCCAGCCCACCGCTCCTCTCATTTCGTTGTATTCCTTTACATCTATCTGATTGCTGTATGTTATCATAATTTCCTCCGTTTCCTGCCTGCAATTCATATGCTTTATTTACTGCTCATTGAGCCTTAAGTCCAATAGTAATTCTTCCAATATCAATTATAGGTTTCAAAAGTATGTGTGTCAATGCCAGCATTTACAGAAAAAAGCAGGTGATTTCCTGCCTTTTCTCCGTTTTAACGTCGTTTTAATATATGTATTAAGGAGTTGGTTTGCGAGAACCGGGGCTCTGAATATCAAAGCCCCGCCCCGTCTAAGGATCATGCGCTCGTCATAGTATAACGAGGAAATGTGAATTGCATATCTATTCAAGCCTGTACGCTTCTTCGTGATGAAGTGCGTGGTCAAGCCCTTCAAGCTCTTCCTGTTCACTTACCCTCACAGGGGTGAACTTATTTATAACTTTAAGTATTACAAAGGTAACAACGAATGCGTATGCGCCTGCAAATGCCGTCGCTCCCAGCTGAATGAAAAACTGCGTAACGTTTCCCTCAACAAGTCCGCTGACGCCGTTTACCTCCGATACTGCAAGCACGCCTATCATTACTGCGCCAAGCATACCGCCTACACCGTGAACGCCCCATACATCAAGAGCATCGTCCCAGTTCAGTTTTTTTCTGAGAAGCACTGCGAAATAGCATATCACGCCTGCCATAATACCCAGTATAAACGCTCCCCACGGTTTGATGTAGCCTGCCGCCGGAGTTATAGTTGCAAGTCCTGCAACCGCTCCTGTAAGCGCGCCTACAAAGCTTGGGTTTTTATCTCTTATCCACGAGATTACAAGCCATGTAACCATAGCCACAGAGGCCGTAATATCAGTGTTTACAAATGCGGTGGAAGCAAGTCCCGTAGCACCCATGGCTCCACCTGCGTTGAAACCGAACCAGCCAAACCACAAAAGTCCTGTGCCAAGCGCTACATAGGTTATGTTGTGAGGCTCCACTGCCGAAGCACTCATGTCCTTTCTCTTGCCTACTACAAATACTGATGCCAGCGCTGCAAGTCCCGCGCTTGCGTGAACTACAATACCGCCTGCAAAGTCAGCAGCGCCAAGCTGTGCCAGGAAGCCGCCGCCCCATACCCAGTGAGCAAGAGGTACATATACCAGCAGGCTCCATATTACAAGGAATATCAGGTAACTCTTGAAGTTTACCCTGTCTGCAAACGCCCCGGTTATAAGGGCGGGAGTAATAATCGCAAACATCTGCTGATAACTGAAAAATGTAAGAAACGGTACGGTATCTCCGTATACGGCATCGGGCTCCATTCCCACACAGTCGAGAAAAGCATATTTAAGGCTTCCTATAATACCGTGAATATCAGGTCCGAATGCCAGTGAGAAACCTATAACAAACCATATGATAGTAACAACGCCCATTGATATGAACGACTGCATCATTATTGTTATAACGTTTTTACGTCCTACAAGTCCGCCGTAGAAAAATGCAAGACCCGGAGTCATCAGACATACTAACGCTGCACAAATTATTACAAAAGAAGTATTACCAGTATCTATCATATTTCTCACTTCCTTTCTAACTAAAGTATAGAAAAAAAGAGCCTTATTGAAAATACAATAAAACCCTTAATCTTACGGGGAAAATCCCTTAAACTTCAATTATATGATTTCTGACCGCATAAAGCACCAGCTCCGTCACATTCTTAAAATTATGCTTGCGCATAATATTTGCCCTGTGGGTTTCCACCGTCTTTACCGAAATAGAAAGAAAATCCGCAATTTCCCTGTTGCTGTAGCCCTCCGCAAGAAGCTTTAATATTTCTCTTTCTCTGCCCGAAAGCTCTCTGCTCTGTCTTTCGTTTTCGAGAAATCCCGAAAGCAGCATCGGTGAAAGCACAGAGGATATGTAGATTTTGCCGTTCATAACGGTGCGGATTGCCTGCACCAGCTCTTCAAAGGCGTTCTCCTTGAGCACATAGCCTGAGGCTCCCGTATTGAACGCCTCTGCAACCATTTCCTCATTTTTGTGCATAGTCAGAAATATCACTCTGATATTTTTAAACTCAGACAGGATTTCCTTTGCAGCCTCAAAGCCTCCCTTGCGGGGCATTGATATATCCATAAGCACTATATCGGTTTCGCCTCTGATATCATATATGCTGCGGCAAAGCTGGATGCCGTCTGCCGCCTGTCCCGTTATTTCAAAGTCCTCTTCCTGTGAGAGCAGCATAATCAGCGACTCTCTGAGCATCTTATGATCATCGGCAAGAAAAATCCTGATTTTTTCGTTCATCGCAAGGCACCTCCGCAACTACTCTTGTTCCCTCTCCAACTGTACTGTATACAGTAAACCTGCCGCCCAGCATTCTGATACGGTCACCCATGGACGGTATACCCATACCAAACTGCTTATCACTGACGTGAAAGCCTTTGCCGTTATCCTTTATTTCAAATATGCACCGGCTGCCCTCATACTTAATATCAATATCTATATCCGAAGCATTACCGTGCTTTACGGCATTGCTGCATGCCTCCTGAACAACTCTGTAGATATTGAGAGCTGCCGTATCTTCAAATGCAGGCATATCTCCTGCCGCAAAAACTCTGCATGTAACGCCCTCTATTCTGTTTATACCCTCTGCCATAGCCCTGAGAGCACTTTCCAGCCCCTGCTCGAGTCTGGGCGGGTTAAGGCTGTTTAATACAGCTCTCATTTCCTGTATGGTTTCATCTGCCATATGTATGGCATTGTCTATGATTTCTTCATTGTGCTGTCTGCCTCTGGCAATTCCCAGCGTCACTTTGAGGGCTGCAAGGGATTGTCCCACTCCGTCATGAAGCTCTCGCCGTATTTTGTCCTTTTCCTGCTCCTCCGTTACGGCAAGCAGTCTGGCCTGCTTGCGCAGAAGCCTGTTTTTTTCGTTTATCTGTGTTTCGTAGCCTGATTTCTCCATATATTTTTCCCATGAATATATGTCCTCAAATTCCGTAATGTTAAGGCCCTTTTCTTCGGCTTCAGGCGACACTCTGATGTCTCCTGCCCTGTCTATAATGCGGAACATAATATACGCTATGCCGAAAGCCCATATGAAGTTTACCAAAATGCCAAGACACTGTATTCCAAGCTGCTCTATTCTGCTGCCCGCCTCTATAAAATGCTGCTCCATAAAAAGCGGCATAAGCAGAAGCCCCGAAACGGCGCCCGCCGCATGAACAGGTACAGCATCTACCGCATCATCAATTCCGAGCTTTATCAGCAGATAGTGGACTGCCGCTACAAACACTCCCGTTATGAATGTAAGCGCCGCAGCTCCCGCAGGACTGCAATAGTACGAACAGGCCGTTGCAGCCACAAGGCCTCCGAGAATTCCGTCAAATATGAATACAAGATAATTGCCTTTTTTGCCTGCAATAATATGATATGCCAGCGCCCCCGCCATACCGCAGGCTGCGCCCAGAGTCATATTGAGCACCATAAGTCCCGCTCTTGACGAAAGCTCTGTCAGACTGCCGCCGTTAAAGCCAAGCCAGCCAAACCAGAGAATAAATACTCCCAGAACTGCAAAAGGTATATTTGACCTGGCAGGTCCCGTATCCTTTCGCCTGCCGGCTGTGATTATTCCGGCAAGGGCTATAAAGCCTCCTGTAAGATGAACAACCGAGGCTCCCGCAAAGTCCATAAAACCCAGCTTCTCAAGCCAGCCGGAAGTTCCCGTAACCATACTGCCCCATGCCCAGTGACCGAATACCGGGTATATTACCACTGCACTTACGGCAGCTCCTGCAAGAAGCGCCGAAAGTCTGCTTCGTTCAGACATGGCACCGCCGAAAATAGTTATAGAGGCTGCTGCAAACATAGTCTGCATAAACGCATAGCTGTATGCGGCATCGCCTGCCGCATCAAGTCCCGAAAGACCAATAAAGCCTGTGCCTATCAGTCCGTGAAAGGACTCTCCGAACATAAATCCGAAGCCGAATATGCAGTAAAGCACTGTCACAATCATAAAGGTAAGCAGGTTTTCTATTGCCACCGATATTATATTTTTGCTGCGGATAAAGCCAACCTCATAGCAGGTAAAGCCTGCCTGCATGAAGAATATAAAGGCTCCGCACATAAGTATCCACGAAATGCTCATATTCATAATAATTCTCCATATCAATGCATAGATTATATACCCTATCGCCTGTTGTTTGCAAGACTTCTCTTAAATACAAACAAGCCTGCTGAATTGAAATACTCAATACAGCAGACCCATTTGTTCAGTTATCGTTACACTATTGAAAATTTCATCATATCGCTATCATCAATATCGCTATATGACATACGGCACAAATCCGCCCTCATCAAGCAGCCATATTCTATCAAAGCCGCACTGCTTTGCAAGGTATACAGCCTCCTCATAGCCGCAGGCAATGCCGGAAGTATCGTGAGCATCACTTGTCACCGTAATTCTTCCCTCAAGCTTCCTCAGTTCATACAGCAGATTTTCAGGCGGATAAGGCACGGTTCTATAGCCCCTGCTTATAGCCCCCGTATTTATTTCAAATATCATATTAGCTGCTGCAAGCTTTCGCATAGCGAAAAGCGACGCGTCCATATAGTCCGCTTCTCTGAATATGTCCCCTTTTTCGTTAAACTTTGATATTAAATCGAAATGCCCGACTATATCGGCATTTTTAATCCTGCCGACCTCTTCAAAATACGCCTCAGCCACAGCCTTGGAATTTCCCTCAAAGTGCTTGTCAATTGCCGCCTCAAGTATCTGCCTGCTTTCATCAAGACTTATATATTCTCCTCCGGCATACAGATTGTGAACAGAGCCTATGATATAGTCATAGCTGTAATCGGTAATTTCAGAGTACAAATCAAGCTCAAGCCCCTCATATATTCTGATTTCAGGATACAGCTTTCTGAGCCTTTTTATCTCCCTGTGATACTGCTTCTCCGCTTCCGGAGACATAGTCCAGTCAGCGCCGAAAGGAAGCCAGCTGTGCCCCGAAAACCCCATGGACTCAAGGCCCGCCTCTATTCCTGCGCGCACCATTTCCTCCATAGTGTTCCTGCCGTCATCGAGGACAGTATGAATGTGAAGGCTCTGTTTCATCATTTTATCATTTTCTCCTGCTTTACCTTGGTGTCTATGACATGTCTTGATGCCATTTCCTTTTGAATATCATCTACAGTAATATTCATCTGGCACATCAGCACCATTACGTGATACATTAAATCCCCTATTTCATAAACCGTATTGTCTTTGTCATTATCCTTTGCCGAAATGATGACCTCTGTGGACTCCTCGCCCACCTTTTTTAAAATCTTGTCAAGCCCCTTTTCAAACAGGTATGTGGTATATGAGCCCTCTTTGGGATTTTCCCTGCGACCCTTTATCATATCCATAAGTCCCTCATATGAAAACGGTACTTTTTCCTCGTCTTTAAACAGCGGATATTCAAAGCAGGAGTCTGTACCCAGATGACAGGCAGGCCCGTCCTTTAATACCTCAATTACAAGAGCATCCCTGTCGCAGTCTGCCGTAATCGACACTATGTGCTGATAGTTCCCCGAGGTTTCACCCTTAAGCCAAAGCTCCTCTCTTGATCTGCTGTAAAAGCAGGTCAGCTTTTTTTCCATTGAAATCTCAAGACTTTCCCTGTTCATATATGCAAGTGTCAGCACTTTTTTAGTAACCGCATCTGTCACAACGGCAGGTATAAGGCCGTTTTTGTCAAATTTAAGTTCCGATATATCAATCATTTTTGTCATCTCCTTACGTTAATTCCCTGGCCTGCAAGGTATTCTTTAAGTTCATCTATCCTTACCTCTCCGAAGTGAAATATTGAAGCGGCAAGCCCCGCGTCAACCTTTGGAAGCTCTCTGAAAAGCACTGCAAAGTCCTCCATATCGCCTGCTCCGCCTGATGCTATTACAGGTATGCTTACAGCATCTGATACAGCTTCGAGCATTTCAAGGTCAAAGCCTTTTTTGACTCCGTCTGTATCTATCGAGTTTAAAACAAGCTCTCCCGCGCCGTTTTTTTCGCACTCCACTGCCCATTCAATCAGGTCTTTTCCGGTGCTCTCTCTGCCGCCTTTTGCATATACTTTAAATGCTCCGTTTTCTCTTTTGGCATCTATTGATATTACTACGCACTGGTTTCCGTATTTTTCGGCAGCCTCGGCTATGAGTCCCGGATTTTTCAGGGCTCCCGAATTGACGCTGACCTTGTCTGCTCCGCATTTTAACACTCTGTCAAAATCCTCTATTGTATTTATACCGCCTCCCACTGTAAGTGGTATGAATATCTGAGATGCTGTTTCCCTCAGTATATCCGTAAACAGCGCTCTGTCCTCCGCAGATGCCGTAATATCATAAAACACCAGCTCGTCTGCGCCGTTTTCGCTGTAATACCGCGCCAACTCCACAGGGTCCGACACATCGTTTAACCCCTCAAAATTGACGCCCTTTACCACTCTGCCGTTTCTTACATCAAGACACGGTATAATTCTCTTTGTTATCATCTGACTACCTCTATTGCTTCCCTTAAATTCACTGCTCCCGTATAGTACGCCTTGCCTATTATTGCTCCGTACATTCCAAGTTCTTTTACAGCTCTGATGCTGTCAATATCAGAAATTCCTCCGGAGGCGATTATATCTATGCTGTACTTTCTCGAAAGGCTTTTGTAAAGCGATACGTTGGTACCTGCCATTGCGCCGTCCTTTGAAATGTCTGTGCATATGACGGTTTTTACTCCCGCCTGCTGCAGCCTGTCAAACATCTCCTCTGCCGTAATACTGCTTGTTTCTCTCCAGCCCTTTATGGCTGCATATCCGTCTCTTATATCAATGCCCGCGGCTATTTTTTCTCCATATTCTGAAATCATCTCTGCAAGAAATACGGGGTCTGTAACCGCTGCGGTTCCAAGAATTACTCGCAAAGCTCCCGCCTCTATATATTTTCTCACAGCGAACTTATCTCTGATGCCGCCTCCGACCTCAGCCTTAAGTCCGCTTACTGCTATAATCTCTTTTATTGTTTCAAAATTAGGTGTGCCGCCGTCCCTTGCCCCCTCAAGGTCAACAAGGTGTATGTATTCTGCTCCCGCCTCCCTGAACTTCATTGCAACCTCGACAGGATTTTCGCTGTAGACGGTCATCTCTTTGTAATCACCTTTGTAGAGCCTTACTGCCTTTTTTTCATATAAGTCGATTGCCGGTAATATATACATATTTCCTCCTATAGCTCACTAAATGCTTTCAGTATCGCAAGTCCCGTTTTGCCGCTTTTTTCGGGGTGAAACTGACAGCCCAGTACATTCCCTTCTGCCACTGCCGCCGTAATTTCAGCTCCGTATTCTGTCACCGCCGTTACAGCCTCGTCACATTCCGCCGCATAAAAGCTGTGAACAAAATATACGAACTCACCCTCGTTTACATACTTGAAAAGAGGACTTGTTTTTCTGAATTTCAGCAGGTTCCAGCCTATGTGAGGAACCTTAAGCTCTGCCGGTAATACAGGTCTCATATCCTTAACGGCGCCTTTTATCAGGCCAAGTCCCTCATGCTCCCCGTATTCATAGCTTTTTTCAAAGAGAAGCTGCATGCCAAGGCATATGCCCATTATATATTTGCCTGACTCCGCAAGCCGTATGACCTCTCTGTCAAGTCCCGAGGCTCTCAGCTTTGCCGCAGCATCGCCAAAGGCTCCGACTCCCGGCAGAATTATTTTATCTGCTTTTTCAAGCTCACCTGCATCTGATGTTACAACCGCTTCCTCTCCTATCATCGCTATGGAGCTTTTGAGAGAAAACAGATTGCCTACTCCGTAATCCACTATACCTATCATTTATATGACTCCCTTCGTTGACGGTATTTCATCCTTTCGTTTTTCGTCTATGCCGCATGCCTTAGCCAGGCATCTTGCAAAGGCTTTGAATATGCCCTCCGCTATATGATGCGAATTGGCTCCCGAAAGCTTCCGTATATGAAGCGTTATGCCGCTGCTTCTTGTAAAGGCTTCAAAGAATTCCTGTACAAGCTCCGTATCGAAGCTTCCGATTTTTTCTGTAGGAAAGTCCGCATCAAACACAAGACAGCTTCTGCCTGAAACATCACAGGCGCAGAGTATAAGCGCCTCGTCCATAGGCAAAATTATATCTCCGTATCTGCTGATGCCTCTTTTATCTCCGAGAGCCTCTCTGAGCGCGCTGCCAAGCACTATTCCTATGTCCTCACAACTGTGGTGATCGTCCACATATGTATCGCCTGTGCAAGAAACCTCAAGGTTAAAGCCCGAATGTTTTGCAAACAGTGTGAGCATATGATCAAGAAATCCTATTCCTGAAGATATTTCCGAGGTACCGCTTCCGTCAATATCAAGTGAAAGCTTAATCTGTGTTTCCGATGTCTTTCTTTCCAATACCGCACTACGCATTTAATATCCTTTCCGCAGCGGAAACCAGGGCTTCCATCTGCTCTTTTGCCCCTATTGTAATACGCACATAATCGCTGATTTTACCGCCGCTGAAATGGCGTACAAGTATTCCCTGTTTTTTAAGCTCTGCGTACAGCCTTTCTCCCGATATGCGGCTGCTTCTTGCCAGTATGAAATTGGCCTGCGAGGAAACTGTTTCAAATCCCATCCTCCTCAGACTTTCCTCCGTAAAGCTTCTGTTTTCTATAACTGTGCCGCAGTTCTTCATATATATGTCGTTGCGCTCTATTGCCGCAATGCCTGCCGCCTGGGCCACAGTACCTACATTGTAGGGGTTTATCGAATATCTGACGGTATTCATATCAGCTGTTATTTCACTGCATGCAAAGGCAAATCCTAGCCTTGCCCCTGCCATGGACCTCGACTTTGAAAAGGTCTGGGTCACCAGCAGGTTATCGTATTTCTTAACAAGAGGCACGCAGCTTTGCCCGCCGAAGTCTATATATGCCTCATCGACAATTACAAGTCTGTTTCTGTCCGCCGCCACGAGCTTTTCTATCTCGCATACCGGCACATATCTTCCTGTCTGCGCATTGGGATTTGCGATTATGAGGCAGCCCTTTTCGTTCATATAGTCTGATGTATCAAGTCTGAAATTCTCTCTCAGAGGCACTGTCTTTTTTTCTGCTCCCGTAAGCTCTGCAAACACCTTGTAAAAGCCGTAGGTTATATCGGGAAATACTGCTCTTTCTATAAAGGCTGTAAAGGCAAGATACAGAATTTCATCGGAGCCGTTGCCGCACAGTATGTTTTCCTTGTCCACATCGTAAAGCTCCGCCGCCTTTTCTCTTAATCTGCTGCACTCCGGATCGTTATACACATTAAATCCCGCCGCAGCCTCTTTTGCCTTTGATATTACATATTCATCGGGAGGAAAAGGGCTTTCATTTGTATTAAGTTTAATATATTTTTTATCCTGAGGCTGCTCTCCGGGAGTGTAGGCCTCAAGGCTTTCAAGTCTTTTTTTCAAAAATCTGCTCATCTTATTTATTCAAACCTTACTTTTATACTTCTGCCGTGACCCTCAAGCCCCTCTGCCTGCGCAAAGGTGCATATGTCGTCTTTCAGCTCCTCAAGGGCCGATTTTTCAAAATATGAAAACTGTATTTTCTTGATGAAATCATCTACCGACAGAGGGCTTGAGAATTTGGCTCTGCCGCCTGTAGGCAGGGTGTGGTTCGGTCCCGCAACATAATCCCCAAGAGCCTCAGGACAGTTTCTTCCTAAGAATACCGAGCCTGCATTTTCAATTCTGTCAAGATAGTCAAACGGATTATCCACATCTATTTCAAGGTGTTCAGGCGCAAGCTCGTTGGCAAGCTCTACTGCCATATCAAGATTTTCCGCAATTATTATTCTGCCGTTGTTTCTGATTGACGCCTCTGCAATTTCTTTTCTAGGCAGGCTTTCAAGCTGCTTTTCTATTTCGCCTGCTACCTTTTCGGCAAGCTCTCTGCTGTCTGTAATCATAACTGCCGAGGCAAGTCTGTCGTGCTCTGCCTGACTTAACATATCCGCCGCCGCATAAGCAGGATTTGTATTTTTATCCGCAATTACAAGCACCTCGCTTGGTCCTGCAATGGTGTCTATATCAACAATGCCGAATACCTGACGCTTTGCCTCTGCAACATAGGCGTTTCCAGGTCCTGTGATTTTGTATACCTTAGGAATTGTTTCCGTACCGTATGCAAGAGCTGCTATTCCCTGAGCTCCTCCTGCTCTGAACACTCTGTCAACGCCTGCAATCTTAGCTGCCGCAAGTATTACCGGACTTATATCTCCGTCACATGCAGGAGGCGATACCATTACGATTTCCCTGCATCCTGCAATCTTTGCCGGTATGCAGTTCATAAGGACTGTTGACGGATAGCTTGCAGTGCCTCCCGGAATATATATTCCCACCTTTTCAATAGGTGTCACTTTTTGTCCCATAACAACGCCGCCCGCTTTCTCTATTTTAAAGCCCTCTCTAAGCTGCTTTGAGTGAAATTCTCTGATGTTTGCAGCCGCTTTTTCCATTGTTTTAATAAGGGAGCTGTCAACCCTGTTAAATGCAGCCTCCATTTCTGCGGCAGTAACCTCTAAATTCTCCGGAGCTTTGCCGTCAAACAGCTCGCAGTATTTTTTGAGGGTTTTGTCCCCGCCCATTTTAACGCTGTAGATTATATCCTTTACAACATCGGTTATATTAAGTTCCTCTTCTTTTCTCATAAAAAGATTTTTTCTGTCAAGGTCTTTGTAATCAACTATATTAATCATCGCTTTTTCCTTTCTTATCCCACGTTCTCAGACAGATTTTCGCACATTCTGTTTATCTGAGAGTTCTTGAATTTGTATGATACCTTATTGGCTATGAGGCGGGCGCTTATGGGCGCTATCACCTCCAGCGGCGCAAGTCCGTTTTCTTTAAGTGTCGTACCTGTTTCAACAATATCGACAATAACATCTGAAAGCCCCAGTATGGGTGCCAGCTCTATTGAGCCGTTAAGCTTTATAACGTCTATGCATCTGCTTTGCTCACCGTAATATTTGCCTGCAATATGAGGAAATTTTGTAGCCACTCTCAGAGCTCTTGAGCAGTCGTCTTTGAAATCCGCAGGCCCCGCAACGCACATTCTGCATTTGCCTACATTTAAATCCATAAGCTCGTATACATCAGGCTCGTATTCGCTTAATATATCCTTGCCTGCAATACCTATATCTGCTGCGCCTCTTTCGACATATATGGCCACGTCCGAGGGCTTGACCCAGAAGTATCTGACTCCCGCCTGTTTATTCTCAAATGTAAGCTTTCTGTTTTCTTCCCTAAGTTCGCTGCATTCGTAGCCTGATTTTTCAAATATGCTGTATACCTTTTCTCCGAGTCTGCCCTTAGGCAGCGCCACATTAATTATCTGCTCCAATTTCAATCACCTCTTTTGTCCTTGCACCTCTGTTTTTCTGTACTCTCACCGATTTGCCCGCTGCAATGCAGCTTCCTGCTGCTTCGATTATCTTTTTCATATCGCTGCCCTCGCTGTAGGTTATGAGGACGTCCGCATCATATCTGTCCGTTTTTGCTTCAAGATTTTCAAGCTGGTTAAGATATACGGCAAATCCTATGGCTCCGGATTTTTTGCCCATTCTGCGCATAAGGTTGTCATATCTGCCTCCCGAAAGCACGCTCTCTGCTATTCCTGCAATGAAGCCCTTGAAGAATATGCCGTTGTAGTAATCCGTATCGCATATGATAGAAAAATCAAGATATATGTTTTTATCAATTCCATACAGCTTCAGTACATCGCACAATTCTTCAAGTTCTGTAACAGCTTCCCTGCACTCCTTTGGAAGCTCCATATTTTTAAGCCTTTCTATGCCTGTACCTATAGGCTCATACAGTCTGATAAGCTGCTCAAGAAGCTGCTTTTTCTCCTGCGGCAGTCTGTCTTTTTCACAGATTTTTTCAAGCATCGGAGCATTTTTTTCGCTCATGGCCTTTAGTATTGCATCCGCTGTTTCATCGTCTGTGCCCTCCAGTATGCCTGCCGTAATCCCTATATGTGAAATGTCCAGTATATATTCACTGCTGACCGACTCAAGGCTTGATGCCGCCAGCATTATAACCTCGCCTGTCGCATATCTGTCTATATCTCCTATACATTCAAGTCCGCTCTGCATTATCTCCTTAAATCCGCTGCCGCTGCGTGGGACTCTGTATACGTTTTCCTTGTAATATATTTTTTTCATACCCTCATCGTCTTTGGTATTCTTGACGATTGACAGGGTAACGTCCGGTTTCAGTGCCATCAGCCTGCCGTCAGCATCGTTAAAGGTGAGTATCTGTCCTCCCGAAAGGAAATTCCTGTTTCGTGCGTAGAGGTCGTATTCCTCAAATCTGCTAACCTTGTAGTATGAATATCCGTAGCTTTCGTAAAGCTCTGCAAGCTGTGATATAACGGTTTCTTCTCTTCCCATTGCTGCCTCCTTGTTTTATTACGTTATCACTTTATCACATCATCACGCTAAAGTCAACAGATAAAATAAAAAAAGTGAAAATGTACAAAATTGAAATTCCTATTTCCATATATCGCACGCAAGGTGCGATAACATTCAAGGTGCTTTCTATAAAACATACGGAAATATCTGCAAACCGATATTTCCTATGTATATAAAAAAGGCCGAAAAAACAGCCTTACTCAAAATATAATTTTCACTTGTATGTTATCCGCCGTTACGGCATTATAACCTCAATTCCCGCCGCCTCGAATTTTTCTTTTTCTTCAGGTGCAAGCCGGCTGTCACAAAGAAGTGTATCAATTTCTTCAACGCCGCAGACTCTCATACACGACGTTTTGCCGACTTTGGTTGAATCTGCCGCAACCACAATGCGCTCTGAAATTGACATCATTTTTCTGAATGTGTCAATCTGATTGAGCCTGAAATCGCTTATGCCTTTTTCAAATGAAATGCTGTTTACCGCCAGCAGACACACATCGGCATTGTACTGCCCTATTTCTTCCTCGCACTGCTCGCCGTAAAGCGCGTGCTCTCCGGCATCGTAAAGACCTCCTGTTACAATAATATTAAATCTCTCCTTGTGGGAAAAAATCTTCACAATATCAAGATCATTGGTTATAACCGTAAGCCTTTTGTAATTTGCCGCAATATACTTTGCAATCTCAACGGTGGTGCTGCCGCTTCCCATCACAACAGTCTGACCTTCGGCCAGCACTCTGTCTGCAATGCCTGCAATTTCTTCTTTTTTTTCGGTATTGACGGTCACTCTGACTTCATAGATATTGCGGGTGTTGTTTGCGTCTTTCCATACAGCCCCGCCCCTTACTCTTTCGAGTATGCCGTAGCCCTCGAGGACTTCAAGGTCACGTCTTACAGTATCGACCGATACTTTGTTTATCTTGGCAAGCTCGTTTACCTTTGCCATCTTATTTATTTTTAAAAGTTCTATTATATTTCCTGATTATCTCTATGCCCTGCTTCCTGTATTTTCTGACTATGCTCTCATCTATACCCGAATCGGTAATAACATAGTCTATACGCTCAAGCGGGCATACATTAATGCACGAAATCCTCTCAAACTTGCTGTGATCTGCAATTACAGCGGATTTTCTGGCGCTTTTAATCATCGCATTTATAATGCCGCTTTCTTCTATACGAAAATCCGTAATGCCTTTTTCAAGAGATATGCCGTTTACCGCAATTACTGACAAATCCACATTATATAAAGACATATCGTTTTCACTCTGCCTGCCGGTTACGGTATTTTCTTTTTCATAATATATGCCGCCGGTCAGAATAACCTGAAAGTCTTCTTTTTCGCGCAGTACATCGACTACATTGAGATTGTTGGTAATTACAGTAAGACTGCTGTAATTTTCCGCAAGAAATCTGGCAGCTTCAACAGTCGTCGTGCCTCCGTTAAGCGATACGGCATATCCGTTTTGAACAAGCTCGCCCAGACATTTTACGAGTTCCTGTTTTTCTTCTCTGTTGATGATATCTCTGGCTTCGGAAAAGGCTCTCGTAAGGTCGCTTTTTTCCCATACCGCGCCGCCTCTTACAAGCTTGGCGGCTTTTCTTCGCTCAAGCTCTGCCAGATCCTTTCGTACAGTAACCTCTGAAACCTCAAGCATTTCGGCCAGTTCTTTAAAGCTGCCGCGCTCATTTGCCCTCAGATATTCTATTAATTTTAAAAGTCGTTCTTCCTGCAGCATTGCATTTCTCCACAATATATTTTATCTTCTGTTCTGAATATTATATCTTTTTTACGGCCAAAATTAAAGTTCTATGAGATTTATACATACAAACAGATAATCCGAACATAAACTGCCCGGATTATCTGCTTGCGTGTTATTAAATTTTATCTGATAAACATCTGTACCCAGTATGTGACGCCAGATGAATCCTTGCAGAAACCTACTCCGATCTGCTCATAAGAAGCATTTAAAATATTTGCTCTGTGTCCGGAAGAATTCATCCATCCGTTCATAACCGCAGCAGGTGTTTTCTGTCCTTTTGCTATGTTTTCTCCTGCTGATTTGTAGGTTATGCCAAATGTTTTCATCATTTCAAAAGGGCTGCCGTATGTAGGAGATGTATGTGAAAAATATCCGTTTTTCATCATATCCTCCGCTTTTGCCTGTGCCGCTTCCGATAGTCTGCTGTTTTCAGTAAGAGCAGACAGGCCTGCTGCATTTCTTTCTTCGTTTACGAGTTTAATTACTTCCTGCGCATTTGCTGACAGATTGCTGCTTTGTGATGGTGTGTCTGTGCTTCCTGTGTTTCCGTTCTGATTATTGTTTCCTGTATTGCATCTGTTGTTTGAACAGCCTGTCTTATCTCTGATACTGACAAGTGCTCTGGTGCAGTCCTTACTGCATACTATTGTTGATATTTTGCATAATTTTGTGTTTTCACCGCAGACTGATGCTCCGAATCCCGGCACTGCCACAACAAGGATTATACATACCGCTGCCGCTAATGAAATCAGTTTATGTTTCATAAAACCTCCTCTCCTGCTTTATAAAGCTTAATTAAATTGTAATACAATTTGCCGCAGATTTCACTGCACAATATATGGGAGAGAAAGGTTACAGTTTATGGACATTAAAAACCACAGCCGTTATTCTGCGCTGTGGTTTTCATACTATATATCATCGTCATATTCAATCTCTACATCTATGTCTTTTTCGGTATCCTTTTCAAGTCTTGCGGCTTCTGCCTCTGCCGACTGTTTTCCAAGGCTTACCGCCTGCCTGTACCAGAAAACCGCTATATCGGGACTGTACTCCGGACTGTTTTTGTCCTCATAAATTCTGCCAAGGGCTTCCGCAGCGTCAGCGCTTCCGAGACCTGCGGCTTTTCTGTACATCTGCATAAGCTCTTCGATATCGCCGCCTGTTTTCTCAAGCAGACCTGCATATCCGATTATACCGTCAAGATTGTCTGCTTCCGCCGCCAGCTTAAAGCAGTACAAAGCCTGCTCAATACTTCCCTCGTCTTTGTATATACCGCCTATTGCAACTATAGAATCGGTATTGCCGCTGTTTGCTCCCTGTTTGAAGTACAGCTTCGCCTTTGCTGTATTCTGCGCAACTCCGATACCGTTCATATATACTCTGCCCATATGGTAAAAGGCTTCCGGCTCTCCTGCTTTTGCGGCAAGCATATACAGCTTAACCGCACTCTGAAAGTCCTGCTCCATCAGGATTCCCTCTTCAATCAGATTTCCCAGCTCTGTAAGCTTTGCAGCCCGCTCTACAGATATATTTTCATTTATTCTTAAGGTTATTTCCATCTGCTGCCTCCTGTATATCATTTTACCGTTAAGACGTATTTACTGTACTTCTGTATGATTCTCTCCGCCGCCTTAATGCCGTCTACCGCAGCAGAGGTAATGCCTCCTGCATATCCTGCGCCCTCACCTGCGGGATAAAGTCCTCTGACATCCGACTGCATACTGTCGTCCCGCAGAATTCTTACAGGTGAAGAGCTTCTTGTTTCCACCGCTTTCATAACAGTGTCATCGCAGTCAAAGCCTTTGAGTTTTCTGCCTAAAGCAGGCATAGCCTCAAGATATGCCTCTGTCACAAAGTCAGGCAGACATTTTGCAACTTTATTGAGGTTTTCTGAATTTCCTGCCGCCGCCGACACAGCATCCTCTCTGAAGCGCCCCCACGTTGTCTGCACAGGAGCATATCCCCCGCCGAATTCAAAGGCAAGCCTCTCGTATTTTTCCTGAAATCTCACTCCTGCAAGAACGTCATCTCCGTCAAAATCATCGGTTCTGACGTCTACCAGAAGTGCGCTGTTGGCGTATTTTCCGTCACGAGCCGCATAACTCATACCGTTTGTAACCGTCATACCCTCCGACGAGGCCGCCGCAACAACCTCACCGCCCGGACACATGCAGAAAGTGTATACACCTCTGCCGTTTTGGCATCTGTATGCCAGCTTGTAGTCGGCAGCAGGAAGTCTGTCCGCAAAGCTTCCGTACTGACTTTCATTTATCATACTTTGCAGATGTTCAACCCTGACCCCTATGGAAAACGGTTTCTGCTCCATAGGTATGCCTCTGCCGTTCATAACCGCAAAGGTATCCCTTGCGCTGTGTCCCGGCGCCGCTATAACTGTCTGTGTATTAATTATTTCATCGCCGTTAACCTCTACTCCCGCAAGTCTACCCTGCGGGTCTGTTATGAAGTCCGTCACTCTGCTTTCAAAGCGTATCTCACCGCCAAGGGAAATTATTTTGTTTCTTATATTTACAACAACCTCCCTGAGCACATCGGTTCCTATGTGCGGCTTTGCCTTATACAGTATTTCAGGCTGTGCTCCTGCGGCGACAAACTCCTCAAGCACTTTTTTAATTCTGAAATCTTTGATGCCGGTTGTAAGCTTGCCGTCTGAAAAGGTACCTGCTCCGCCCTCTCCGAACTGCACATTTGACTCCGTATCAAGAATGCCGTCCTTCCAGAACCTGTCCACATCAGCTGTACGCCTTTCCATCTCCTTGCCTCTCTCAAGAATAAGAGGGCTGTAGCCTGCCTCTGCAAGAATAAGGGCGGCAAACATACCGCAGGGTCCAAACCCGATTATAACGGGCCTGTGTAAAAGTTCCTCTGCTCCCTGCTCCGGCAGCTCATATTTAAACTCTGACACTTCTTTGAGTTTCAGCTTCCTGTCACATTCAAAATCAACTGTATATACAAGCCGTATGTCCTTTTTATTCCTGGCATCTAGGGATTCTCTGACTATCTTCCACTCTTTAATATTTACGGAATATTTCTTTTCAAGCTTTGTCTTTAAAAGCTCTTTTGGCTGACCGGGTTTCAGTTTTATCTGCGTTTCTCTATACATTGTCCCATCGCCTTTCCTGCTGCAAGTCCCGTAGTCCACGCATTATACAGATTATAGCCTCCGCACGGACCGTCGTAGTCAAGAACCTCGCCTGAAAAATACAAACCGGGCACAAGTTTTGACTCCATAGTCTCAGGGTCCACCTCATCAAGCGAAACGCCTCCTGCCGTACACTGCGCATATTTCCAGCCTTTAGCCCCTGTCACCTGCAAACTCCAGTTCTGATATATCCTGCTTATCTTCTTGAGTTCCTCATCTGTAAGCTCAGACGGCTGTTTATTAAGGTCAATTCCCGCATCAGTCAATACTCTTTTGGCTATAGGCTTTCGAAGCAGTGACATATATATATCCTCAGTCTTAATTCCCTCAAACTCTCTGAGCTCCTTGAGCACCCATATCATCTGCTGTCTTGCCATTTCCGGGTTGAAATTTATCTTTACCGTATATTCTCTGAAAGCTGCCTCAAGGCCTTTGGACATATCCAGCTTTATGAGTCTGCTTAAATTCATAACACATATTCCCGAAATTCCCTCGGCTGTAAACTGTATCTCACCTCTCTCGGAGGCTATTTTTTCTCCGTTTCGATACAGAGTCACCTCTCCCTCGGCTCTGCATCCTTTCATTTCCTCAAAGTCACCCTCACAGTTTATTGCAGTAAGCACCGGCATAAGTGTCTTGATGGTATGTCCCAGCTTTTTGGCAAATATGTAGCCGTCACCTGTGGTTCCAAAAGCAGGCGCCGCTTTGCCTCCCGAAGCTATCAGGAGTTTTTTGCACACATAGACATCATCGTTTGACGTTATGAGCTTGAAACCGCCGTTTTTGAGCCTTTTGACATCTGTAACCGCTGTGTTTAATATGGGTTTAATGCCTGCACCAAGAAACGTGGTCTTAATTGAGCTTACAACCGATGACGACTGCTTTGTATACGGATACAGTCTGCCCTCTTCCTCTTCAACCGTAAATATACCTATCGTTTTGAAAAAAAGCAGCAGCCGTTCAATACCCTCACAGGATGAGTTGGCTATATTGCATCTGCCGTTTCCCGAAGCTATTACCTTTCGCAGTATTTTGTTTCCTTTTTCTATGAGGCACAGATTCAGCATACGATTTTGTCTTTTGGCGTTTATAGCCGCCAGACATCCCGATGCTCCCGCGCCGATTACACATATATCAAATTCCTTTATTTCAGACATAATTTCACCTTTAAACTATCAGGACCGTAAGAATAAACTTACGGTCCGCCCTGCTCTATTTAATTGATTTTGCGTGAGGCATATGAAATCCGATTTCCAGCGTGGTTACAGCCTGGATTATGAAGAATATACCAAGCAGCTCTCCCACAGCCATATTCAGAGCGATTGAATTGAAGAAACCGAGTAACCCCGCAAGTATACATACAAGTCCTGTGCCGAAAGTCCACCAGAAGTTTGATTTCTTTTTGGTTCTGTCGATATTAAGCACTATTACCAGTCTGAGTATACCTGAAAACAGCATCCACATTCCGAATACATAAGGAACCGCAACCTCTGCGGCAAGCTGCCCGCTGAGCACCAGAATACCTAAAACAAAGGTCACTATGCTGTCTGCGAGCATCCATATGTTATTGTCCTGTCGGTTGCCGCCTCTTGAATATATATATGTCATGCCCTCGACAGTACCGTCTGCTATCATAACAAGTCCTATTGCAAATGCCAGCGCCAGAAATGATACTCCCGAGTTGGCAAAGGACCATACGCCCGTACCCATCAAAAGAATTCCCATTACTATTGTAATTGCTCTCATATTACATTTCCTCCAAACTAATTATTTTATTATACTATATTTTCACGCATATTTCCAGCAGAAGAGAAAAATAGAGAGTCGTTATTTAAAAAGTTAATATATAATGGAAAAAACAAGTTTAACTATAACTGCTACAAATACTATCATTATTAATTGAATCCAAATCGTTGCTTTCGGAAGTTCAAACATGCTGAAAGCTTTCCTATCGTAGGCTACAACAAGAGGTGCATCTAACGGAAATAAATATATGTTTGGTATACAAAGTATACATACCATAAACAGAATTCTAGGATCAAGCCCCAGCTTTATTGAAAAAACAGATATTATTGGAACAAGAATTGTTGCTACTGCAGGAGCTGACGGAATAATCGCCATAAATATAAATGTTATAGCAGCAACCACCATCAACAATACTAAGATTGGCATCTCTGTTATTCTGTCAAAAAACAAGCCTGCCACATAATCACAGAGTCCTGTATCTATAGCTACGGCTGCAAGAGTAATATGATTTCCTGCAATAAAAAAGGCATTCCAACTATTTGCAACCGTAAATTCCTCCCATTCGAGAACTGGGAATACAGGAAAAAAAAGCAAAGCAAAACAGACAATCGCAACAACAGTAATATTAATTGCAGGCACCCAGGAACTTAATATCCATACAAAAAGTGTTGTTATTATCAGACCCCAATATATATATCCTTTACAGACATTTTCTGTGAATTATTAATATAACCAATATACTCATTGAGCACTTCTTCCGATAAATCCACTTTCTTATTCATTCCAATTGCTGTAAGGACACCAATTTCGAACTGGGTTTAAACAGAAAGTATTACCGACCGAAAGACCTGAATGCAATATGTAGGAAAAAAATTTAAAAACTTTTTAAGAAACAGTTCTGATACAACATTTTCAAAAATCACGAAAGAGGCATAAACATTGATATTTCAATGTTAAACGCCTCTTTTTTATTCTGAAACTGTCGAACTCGGGATTATACATCATATGTTTTTAATATTCAATTCCCATTTGTTTAAGGATAACATCCAGTTATTGCAGGATCTTTGAATGACATAGATTACAAAGCATATATCTTATATATCACCCCGTAAATAATGACTTAAGACTACCGGTATCGTTCACTTTTAACTACTTCAGTCACGGTTTTAACTTCTTTCACACAATATACAGCATACATTCAGACCAATATACCATCTTTAATAGCTTTTATAAATATAAATGTATACTGAAAGCTAACCATATAAAAAATAGTCCTCAAAAATGAAAAGATATATTGCAAATGATTTGATAGATGAATCAATTTCAATATACTAGATAAAAGAGATTTGAAATTTTCCACAAAAGGCAGAATTTTGAGTTTTTCCAGGCTTTTTATACATACTATTTTGCAACTTCTTTACTTATAACTTTGCTAATTTCAATATATGTTTTCTGAAAATTTAGACTTTTATCTTACATCTAAAGAATTCATTGACTGTACACAGCCAAAGTGATATATTGAAGTTGGTTATATAGTTCTTAGTTTTAACAAATTAAAATAAAAGGAGAAAACAAAATGTCAAACTATGTAGAAAGATGTATTGAGCTTTGTAAGCAGAAGAACCCTGGCGAACTTGAATTTCACCAGACTGTAGAAGAAGTACTTTCTTCACTGACTCCGGTTATCGAACAGCATCCGGAATACGAAGAAGCTGCACTTCTTGAAAGATTAACTGAACCTGAAAGAGGAGTTACTTTCAGAGTAGTATGGGTTGACGATGCTGGTAAAGTACAGGTTAACAAAGGCTACAGATATCAGTTCAACAGTGCAATCGGACCTTACAAAGGCGGTTTAAGATTTGCACCTAACGTATACCCTGGAATCATCAAGTTCTTAGGATTTGAACAGATCTTCAAGAACAGCTTAACTGGTCTTCCTATCGGCGGCGGCAAAGGCGGTTCAGACTTTGACCCTAACGGTAAATCAGACGCAGAAGTAATGAGATTCTGCCAGGCATTCATGACTGAATTATACAGACACATCGGACCTAACACTGACGTTCCTGCTGGTGACCTTGGTGTTGGCGGAAGAGAAATCGGATACCTCTTCGGACAGTACAAGAGAATCGTTGACAGATACGAAGGCGTTCTTACAGGTAAGGGAATTCCTTTCGGCGGACTTCTTGGAAGAAGCGAAGCTACAGGCTTTGGTATCGTATGGTACGCAGAAGAAATGTTAAAGGCTAACGGCGAAGAAATGAAAGACAAGGTTGTTGGTATTTCAGGATTCGGTAACGTAGCTTGGGGTGCTGCTTGGAAATTACAGCAGTTAGGCGCTAAGTGTGTAACTATTTCAGGACCTGACGGATATATCTATGACCCAGAAGGCATCAGCACTGACGAAAAGGTTGCATTCCTTCTTGAACTGAGAAGCTCAGGAAAGAACATCTGCGCTCCTTACGCAGAAAAATTCCCAGAAGCTAAATTCGTTGCAGGCAAGAAGCCTTGGGGCGTATGCCAGGATTTCGGTATCAAAGTTGATATGTTCATCCCTTGCGCTATGCAGAACGACGTACATATGGCAGACGCAGAAAACATCGTAGCATCAGGCTGCAAGTTCTACTGCGAAGGCGCTAACATGCCTACAACTAACGAAGCTCTCGTTTACCTTATGGACAAGATGACAGCTGTTGGACCTGCTAAGGCAGCTAACGCTGGCGGAGTTGCTTGCTCATGCATCGAAATGGGACAGAACGCTGGTCACACTGTATATCAGCACGAAGACGTTTATGCTCAGTTACACCAGATTATGAAGAACATCTACAATGCTTGTGCAGGCGCTGGCGAAAAGTACTATGGCGACAAGAACGCTCTGGTACAGGGTGCTAACATTGCAGGTTTCGAAAAGGTTGCTGAAGCTATGATGGCTCAGGGTTTAGTATAATCTAGAGACTCTACATAATTAAGCTATATATGATGCCCCGCATTGCGGGGCATTTTTAATGTTGAATTTACACTTCATTTACGCAAAAAAATTATACTTTGCACTTTTTTGGAGTTATACTTTGCACTTTTTTGCAATCCATAGCATCAGAAATAAAAAGGCTCGTAATTACACCTAGTTCGCTTACAGGCGACAAGAAAAATAGGCGCCTCATAAAGAAGCACCCTGTTTGTTATTCTGCTAACTTGTTTAACCTATCTCCTGCTATTCTGTATACCGTCCAGTCAATTACAGGCTATGCTGCATAACGTGGCAGCTCTCTGCGATAACTGGACATTCTAGTCTTTGAGACATCCGATAGGTACAACAAAAATACCATCTTCCCTTTTATATGCTGCACTTCCAAGTCCCACAATTATACCCATAACCTTTGGCAGCTCAACCGAGTTATTTTCAAGTTTTTTCCTGATTTTTAACAGTTTTTCAGCGGCCTCATCAATTTTTCCCGAATCAAGTTTTATTTCAAATGCGCACCACTCACCGTTTTTTAATTCTATGACCGCATCAATCTCATTGCCGTCATAATCTCTGTAATGATAAAGCTTCGCATCAAAGCTCTCTGCATAAGTTCGCAGGTCTCTTTCGCATAAAGCTTCAAACATCAGTCCAAAGGTGTTTAAATCATTAATAAGTTTTTCAGGAGTCAAATCAAGAAGCGCGCAGGCCAGTGATGGGTCCGCCAGATGTCTTTTTTCCTGCTGTTTTACTCTAAGCGCCGACCTTGTTTTAGGCGCATATGGTTTCTGATTTTCAATTATAAACATTCTTTTCAGACCATCAATATAAGAGTTTATTGTTTCCCTGCTTACACCTGTTTCATCAAATCCCTTAATGTCTTTTTCCAGTGTCGCAATTCCCGCAAGGCTGCTTTCATTTCTTGCCAGTGACCTGAGAAGTTTCTCAACTTTATGCGGATTGAACTTTAGTTCTTCATTTTTATATATATCTTCCTCAAGAAAAGCTTTTATATATTCCCTGGGAACAAGATATGAAAATTCTGATGCATAGCCTACAGTTCTCGGCCAGCCGCCTCTTACAATTATTTCAGCCAGTTTCTTTATTGAAATTGCCTGTGACATCACCGGCTCTATATTCCCGTCACACAGTTCCTGCAAAGATACATCGCCGGTAGACTCTCCGGACTCATAAAGTGACATAGGTCTCATATGAAGTTTTGCTATTCTCCCTATCCCACTATGAAGTACACCCTTATTCTGCGGTGTAGATGATCCTGTAAGTATAAATGTACCATTATCAGAAGATTGATCAACCTTATATCTTACAGCATCCCATATAGACGGAACCTCCTGCCATTCATCTATAAGTCTTGGAGTTTCTCCCTCCAATATATGTTCCACTGCAATTTCTGCCAGACGTCTGTTCTGAAAATTATTCTCCGGATCACCTACAAAATACCAGCTGTTGCTATGATATTCAGAAGTCCACGTCTTGCCACACCATTTAGGACCTTCTATGCACACTGCACCAAATATTTTTAAATATTTCTCAATAGTTTTATCTATTATTCTCGGCAAATATTCATCTCGTTTCATATACACCCTCTCGTTTTTCTATATATCAGAATTGTTTTGTTTTTTTAATCATATTATACTTTGCAGTTTTTGTCAACTTCACTTTGCAGTTTTTCAGCATAATACTTTGCACTTTTTTTGAATTATACTTTGCACTTTTTTGCAATCCATAGCATCTGAAATAAAAAGGCTCGTAATTACACCTGCTTCGCTGAAGAAGCACCCTGCTTGTTATTCTGCTAACTTGTTTAACGTATCTCCTGCTATTCTGTATACCGTCCAGTCGCTCATAGGCTCAGCGCCCAGCGACATACTCGGCTTGTTCCGGTATTAACTCTCTCCTATCATTTTCATCAAAATATTTTTAAAAAAGCATATACTGTTATTATACGCTTTTATACTGCTACGGTGTTGACATCTATTCAAATGTGTAGTACGATGTACTACAAAGAGAGGAGTCTATGTTATGAGTTTTTCTATAAGATTAACAGCAGAAGAAAAAAAGCTTGCCGACAGCTACGCAAAGCTTCATGCCATCTCTTTGGGGGAAGCCTTCAAAAGAGCTTTATTCGAAAAAATTGAAGACGAATACGATATCGCCCTTGCTGATGAAGCATATAACGAATATATCAGGGACGGCAGGAAAAGCAGACCGATTGATGAGCTTTGGAGAGAGCTTGATTTATGAAATATACAATAAGAACAACCTCAAGATTTGACAGGGAGTTTAAAAAACTTGACAGATATACTAAGCTTATGATTAAAGGCTGGATTGATAAACACCTTACTGACTGCGACAACCCACGGGCCTTTGGAAAAGGACTTACAGCAGACCAAAAGGGTCAGTTGAGATACCGTATTGGTGATTACAGGCTCATCTGCAATATTGAAGATAACGAACTTATAATACTTGCACTGAGTATAGGGCATCGCAGAGAGGTATATAAATAACCTTTCACCAGACAGCATAATGTCCCTTTAATTGTAATGTACACACACCTCTGGCAGTATGGAGATGACAATATGAAACAATGCATAGGCTTTGTTATATATGTACTCATACGTATTGCAGTTATCTACTATCTTGTCAAAGAAAATGAAGATACAAGTTCATACCGAAAACTATTTGAAAAAAGGAAAGAAGCTCAGAATGAACCGAAGCATACAGGCGGAAGGAGGCTTTGGAGATATCAAGGGAGACAGTGAATTTACAAGATTTCTGTGCAGAGGTAAAGAAAATGTTATGGCGGAGTACATCCTGTTTGCCATGGCGCATAATCTGGGATGGCTTCACAGCAGGATACAGAATGATAAGCTGGATTTACATCTTTATGAACTTAAGGAAGAAGCGGCATAATTAAGGATCTTAAATATGGTGCCAAACACAGAGACAGTTACATGCCGGCTCTATTTGTGTTTTTTGTGACAGGTAACATATGAAGGCATCAGATATTGAAATTTCAATATCTGCCCCGGCAGCAAGAAAAAAGGGCTTGTCGCCATTAGATTTTAACCTAATGCGACAGCCCCTATCTGTTATTCTGCTAACTTGTTTAACGTATCTCCTGCTATTCTGTATACCGTCCAGTCGCTCATAGGCTCAGCGCCCAGCGACAGATAAAAGTCAATACTCGGTTTGTTCCAGTCAAGACACCACCATTCAAGACGGCCGCAGCCTCTCTCAACTGCAATCTGCGCCAGTTTCCTGAGAATAGCTCTGCCGTAACCAAAGCCTCTATGTTTTGGCATTACATAAAGGTCCTCAAGGTGAATCCCCGCTCTGCCTAAAAACGTGGAAAAGTTATGGAAAAACAGAGCAAAGCCAACCTCCTTGCCATCCTTGAGAGCAAATATAACCTCGGCTTTCTGCTTATCAAAAATCCATTCTTTAAGAAGTGCTTCTGTTGCAATCACTTCGTTTTCCATTTTTTCATATTTTGCAAGGTCTTTAATAAACTTGAGGATAAGACCTGCATCTTTTCTCTCTGCATATCTGAAATCGAGTACATCTGACATAATAAATTACCTCTCAAATCTGACTATATATGAACCAAGCACTTGCTCGCATTTAATCTTTGCGGCGTTCTCCGCAGTAAATGCCTGCCTGTCATAATGGTTCTTAACCTCCGTATTGTAGGCAGGAAGTGTCTTGCCTGTGCTTTTGCCGCCTGCATCATCTGCTGAGAAGCACCATTTGAATTCGCAGTCACAGAATTCCTTGTTGGCGTTAATCTGTTCAGGCAAATGAAGCTCTGTGCTCTCTCCTATAAAGAAGCAACCATCATTGTCCTTTTCGGCAGGACAGCCGCCCTCAATACCTACGCCTTTATATGAAAGATTTAAGAAAGGCGCTGAAATTGTAACTGTGCCGTTTTCGTCTGTAAACGGTATTTCTTCCCTGCTGCCTGTCCAGTTTGATATATTTAGCCAGCCTCTGCTGCCGTCGTGCACAACAGGGGTATTAAACTCAATATATACCTCTCTGTCATCTCTTATCTCTGTATTAATTCTCAAAACAGGCCGAAGTGACTCAAAGCCCCCGGGCAGCATCGCGCGAATACGGTCCTGCTCCGCCTCATAGGCCATAACAAACTGCTCTATCTTCATTACAGTCCTCCTCATATACTGCTGTTTTTCAGCATATTCGCAAAGTATCTGGTTATCCTGCCGGTAATTCCCCAGATTACATGTCCCGAATATTCGTAAAACAGCACTTCATATCTGCCTTTTGCCCATGGATAATTTCTGCCGCCAGGGATTTTATCGAATGGAAAATCATTTTCTGGCTGCATTTGTACATGATTGTAATATTGCCTTGGCTGTGTACTCTGAAAGAATTCCAAAGGAACCATAAATACATCTGCAACCTCATCAATACTGTACTGTCCGTTATAATTTTTTAATTCTCCAAGATAGGCATCAATGCGTATACCAGCAGGAGA
>URGK01000025.1 GCA_900547295.1 uncultured Eubacteriales bacterium | reverse complement strand
TACTACAAGCGGGTTAAGCGCACCCTGAGCACTCCATGAGTGAATATTATATTTTTTATCTTTTTCTAAAATTGCTGTCATTTATTTTCTCCTGTTTTATCTAGCATATAGTATTTATCAGTTCTTCCAGTGAGACATCTCCAAGATATGCCCTAAGGTCAACATTTTTCAACGACTTTTCAATCGCTTCTCGTTTATATTCAATGCCTTTAAATTTATCAAGCAATTCGTAGGCATTTTTTCCGCTAAAGAAGTCACCGTAAATATATGCATTAACAATTAACCCCTTTTCTATCTGGAAACGAAATTCTATATAACCGCTGTTAAATCTGCTTCCTCGAACAACGTTACACTTCGGGGATTCCCCATAAGTCCATTTCCATGTTCTGTACTTTTCATCAGCCAGAGTTTCTATGTTCTTTCTGTCTTCCGCAGTTACTTTGTACTCTTTAAGATTTTCAGCTTTATAAAAATGCTCCAAAAGCTTTTCCTTAAACTGATTAACATCAGCATCTTCGTTGAAGTACGGCTTTAGATTTGTCACCTTGCTTCTTACTGATTTAATGCTTTTTGACTCAATCTTTCCTTTTTTCATCTTAAGTGCCTTGTCCAAGGTACTTAGATCCGCATCAAAAAGAAGTGTCCCGTGATGCAAAAGCCTGCCATTATATGTATACTGTGCGTTTCCCGAAAACTTTTTACCTTCTACAACCAGGTCGTTTCTTCCTGCAAGAGCGGCTTCTATTCCCATTTCTTTTAACGCATCTATAACCGGCTTCGTGAAGGTTTCAAAATCTATTTTTTTCTCTTCAGACGGCACTATAAAGGAATAATTCAGGTTTCCGTAATCATGATATACAGCTCCGCCTCCGGTATTTCTTCTTACAACGTTTATGTTATTTTCATCTATGAAGTCTTCGTTTATTTCTTCGATAGTATTCTGATATCTCCCGATTATCACAGACGGGCCGTTCTGCCACAACAGCAGAACAGCATCCTCTATTGTTTCTGACTTAAAGAAATATTCCTCAAAAGCCAGATTATAAAACGGATCATTAGAATCATTCCTTATATAAATCATATCTTATTATCTCCTAGCAATGTATAGCCTTGCTTTCCGCAGCGTGCGCCGCTTCATGAACAACTTCTGATACTGTCGGATGCGGATGTATCATCTTTACCAATTCATCAGCTGTACATTCAAGATTCATAGCCACGCTCATTTCCGCAATCATATCTGTTGCATGGATACAGTAGAAATGCGCACCTACAATCTCAAGATGTTTTTCATCGGTAATAATCTTTACAAGTCCGCGGGTCTCTCCCTCAATAAGGGCTTTTCCGTTAGCCATCATAGGGAATTTACCGACTTTAATCTTGCCGTACTTTTCTTTTGCCTGCTCTTCTGTCAGACCTATTGAAGCAACTTCCGGCTTTATATATATTGCGCTCGGAATTTTACTGTAGTCCATTTTTGAGTTATGCCCACAGATATTTTCCACAGCAACAATCCCTTCCATAGATGCTGTATGCGCCAGCATCACTTTACCGTTAATATCACCGATAGCATAGATATTCTTAACATTTGTTGCCATTGTATCATCAGTAACTACTGCACCGCGCTCAACGTGTACTCCCGCATTTTCAAGTTTAAGACCTTCTGTATACGGCCTTCTGCCAACTGCCATCAGCACTGCATCACATTCCGCCTTGCATTTTTCTCCTGCTTTTTCAAAAGCAACTCCGTCTTTTTCAATTGCTGTAACCTTAGCGGAAGTATTAATCTTAATACCCATTTCCGCAAACTGCTTCTCAATAAGATCTGTTATTTCTTTATCTACCATTGGAAGTATTCTGTCAAGGAATTCAACAATAGTAACCTCAACGCCGATGTTTGCCAGGAAGTATGCCAGTTCCACACCTATAACACCTCCGCCTATAACAGCTATTTTCTTAGGAGCCTCTGTCATATCAAGAATTTCTGTGCTTGTATATACAGGCATTTCGCTGCTTATATCCACCGGCAGCATTTTAGGGGCAGAACCTGCCGCAATAATTATATTATCTGCTTTTATAGTTTCATCTCCTACTTTAATAGTTCCGGCATCCACAAATTCTGCCGCGCCTCTTTTTACAGTCACACCATTCTTTCGAAGCAGGCCTTCGACACCGTTAACCAGAGTTCCTACCACCTGCTGTTTTCTTTTCTGAACATCATTCAGATTAATTTTCAGTGCAGCAGCATCCACACCTGTCACACCGTAAGCCGCAGCCTCTTTTACCTCATTAAACATTTCAGCGCTCTTAAGCAGCGCTTTTGTAGGTATACATCCCACATTCAGGCATGTTCCGCCAAAATGTTCTTTTTCTGCTATGCATACTTTCTTTCCAAGCTGCGCTGCTTTAATCGCAGCAACATATCCTCCCGGACCTGCACCGATAACTGCAATATCGTAGTCTGCATCGCCTGCTTCGGTTTTGTTTCCTTCAGCCGCAGGCTTGTCAGCAGCTTCCGCTGCATCGCCTTCTGCCAGATCATCAATATTTTCGCCCGGCTCGCCTATAATAGCTATAGGCTCATAAATATCAAGTGTGTCTGATTCCTCCGCCAGCAGCTTTAAAATTGTACCTGACTCTGGAGACTCAAAAGGTACAACTGATTTATCCGACTCAATTTCTGCAATAATATCACCTTTCTCTACATGGTCTCCTTCTTTTTTCACCCAGCTTGTAATGACTCCTTCTTCCATAGTCAAGCCTAACCTGGGCATGTTTATGTATTTTGCCATTTTCGTTCTCCTTTAATTGTTAAATCATTATTCTATATGGGTCTTCCATTATTTCTTTCAGTGTTTTCAGGAAAATCGCTGACATTGACCCGTCCATTGCTCTATGGTCATAAGAAACCGTCAGAGTCATCATCGGTCTTATTGCAATTTCATCATCAATAACCACTGTTCTCTTCTGCAAACCGCCTACAGACAGTATTGCGCTTTCAGGCTGGTTAATAATTGATGTGAAACTTGTTATTCCATACATACCCATATTGGATACTGTGAAAGTTCCGCCTGACATATCTTCAGGAGATAGGCCTGTGTCCTTAACTTTATTTGTCAGTCTTTTACTCTCAGCTGCCAGCTGTCCCAGAGAAAGCTTGTCTGCGTTTTTAATGACAGGAACAACCAGTCCTTCTCCGTTTGCAACAGCCATACCTAAATTAATCTTTTTCTTTACGATAATTTCTTTTGCTGTGAATTCGCAATTAACTCTAGGGTATTCCGAAATTGCCGCTGCCACGCACTTAAGAATAATATCGTTATATGAAATTTTGACACCGTAACGATCCACAATTTTATCCATTACAGACTTTCTGAGTTCAATAATCTTTGTCATATCCACATCTATAACTGTAGTAAGATGTGCTGCGATATCAAGGCTTTCTTTCATCCTTGTTGCAATGACTTTTCTCATTCCTTTAACAGGAATAATAGTGTCTGCATCATCAGCCGTCGCTTCGGCTATACCTGTCGGTACAGCTTTTTCTTCTGCTGCAGCCGCTGACAGTTTAAGATCTGTACTGTAAATTCTTTCACCTGCAGCCTTTTCCACGTTGTTTAAATCAATGCCGTTTTCTGCCGCAAGTTTCTTTGCAAGAGGAGTTGCCTTAACGTGATTGTTCTGGATATATTCCAGTACATCTTTTTTTGTTACTCTGGGTTTGCCTGCCGGAACCGGGACATCCGCTATGTCTATACCATTTTCTTTTGCCACACGCTTAGCTGCAGGAGAAGCAAAAACCTTACCCTCCTGTCTTACTGCAGGCACAGTTGCCGCAGCTGCTGCAGGAACTGCTTCCGCTTCCTGCGGCGCCTCCTCTGAGGCTGCAGCTTCTGCTGTTTTTCCTGCTTCCATACCATCTATATTTTCACCAGGCTCACCTATAATAGCTATAGGCTCATATATATCAAGCGTATCATTTTCTTCTGCAAGCAGTTTTAATATAGTTCCTGATTCAGGTGATTCAAAAGGTACCACTGACTTATCTGACTCGATTTCTGCAATGATTTCACCTTTTTCCACATGCTCACCTATGCCTTTAACCCATTTTGTAATGACACCTTCTGTCATAGTCAGTCCAAGTCTGGGCATGTTTATAAAATTAGCCATTTTGCACCCCGCCTTTCACTAAAACATTGATTTTACACCGTTATAAATATCATCAGTATTAGGAATAATGAAATCCTCCAGTGCCGGTGCAAACGCTACCGGTGTATTCTTTGCAGCAATTCTCTTAACCGGAGCATCCAGGTAATCAAAAGCTTCCTCCATGGCAAATGTAGCCAGCTCTGATGCAAATCCGCATCTCTCAACCGCTTCCTGTGCGATAGCAAGTCTTTCAGTCTTCTTAAGAGATTTGATTATTGTTTCCTTGTCAAGAGGAACTATAGTTCTAAGGTCAATTACTTCTGCAGAAATTCCGTCTTTTTCAAGCTTCTTAGCTGCATCTAATGCCATCTGCACCATTCTTGAATATGCTAATATAGTAACATCTGTTCCCTCTTTAACAACCTTCGCCTGTCCAAATGGAATTGTATACTCTTCTTCAGGAACTTCGCCTTTTATTCCGTAAAGCATTTTATGTTCAATAAACATAACCGGGTCATTATCTCTAATCGCTGTTTTCAGCAGGCCCTTAACATCATACGGTGTTGAAGGAATAACAATCTTAAGTCCCGGGATATGCGCGTATATAGCTTCCCAGCTCTGTGCGTGCTGCGCCGCAGAAGATCGGCCTGCTCCCTGCTGTGTTCTGAATGTGATAGGTGCCTGAACCTGTCCGCCTGACATGTATCTGATTTTAGCAGCCTGGTTTACGATAGCATCAAAGCAGCAGCCTGTGAAATCCATATACATAATCTCAGGAACAGGTCTGTAGCCTGCAATAGCAGCTCCGACAGCAGCTCCTGCAATTACTGCTTCTGCTATAGGTGTGTTTCTAACTCTATCTGTACCGAATTCTGTCGATAAGCCCTTAGTAACTTTGAAAGAACCGCCAAACGGATCGGCAACATCTTCACCAAATACTATAACTTTTTCATCAGCTCTCATTTCTTCCTGCAGTGCTTCTCTTATAGCATCACGATATGTAATTTTTCTCATTTGTAAAAGCCTCCTTATTCTCTATGCTTTTCTTAATTAAATCAGTTCTTCTTCGTATACATTCTGCAATGCAAATTCCTGTGGCAGCGGATCGCTTGCTCTTCCGAAAGCAACAGCAGCCTCAACACGTTTTGTTACATCATCTCTGATTGCATTCAATTCGTCTTCTGTAAATACTCCACTGTCAGTTGCCTTTTTTCTGAATTTGGCAAACGCCTCTTTTTCAGGAGTCTTCCACATTTCAAGCTCACCTTCAGGTCTGTAAACTGCAGGGTCTCCAACATAATGACCAAACCATCTGTAGGTTTTAAGCTCCATAAGAACAGGGCCCTCTCCTTTTCTGCATATATCTATTGCTTTAGTAGCCTTTTTATATACATCAAACAGATCATTTCCATCACAGATAAATGACTTCACATCATATCCGTCTGCTCTTTTTGCAACGTCAGCCGGTCTCATATGATATGTCTGCGGTGTGGATTCTGCATACTGGTTGTTCTCTACAACAAAGATAACAGGCAGATTCCATATAGATGCCATATTCATACTTTCATGGAAAAATCCCTCGTTCTGTGCTCCGTCTCCGATGAAAGCAATTGAAACCTGGCCTTTGCCATTCAGCTGGCAAGCAAGGCCTGCGCCTGTCGCAAGAGTTGTTCCCTGGCCTACAATACCGTTAGCTCCGATAATACCCAGTGATCTGTCCATCATATGCATGGAACCGCCATTACCTCTGCAGATTCCATCTTTTCTGGCAAACAGTTCAGCCATCATTCTGTCCAGGCTTGCACCTTTGGCAATAATATGTCCATGTCCTCTATGAGTAGTTGCTATAAAGTCGTCCTGATTAAGTGCTGAAATAACTCCTACTTCTGCAGCTTCCTGTCCAACACACGGATGCAGGAATCCCGGAAGTTCACCGGCCTGATACAGATCTGCCGATTTCAATTCAAACTGTCTGATTTCTTCCATCTGGCAATACATTTTCTCTAAAAGATCCTTGCCGATACCGTCAATTTTTTTCATGGTTCTTCGCGCTCCTTTATTGTTGTGTTTTTTCATCAATGTGTAGTTTTTTTTCTACACATCTTGTCTTGTTATATGTTTTTAAAATCTTACAATGCCCCTAATTTCAATAGGTCTGCCCTTTTACTTCCTGCGGGCACAAGGCTTATAAATATAAGGGATTTACTTTACACTTATATTTAATGCAACTATCGTGCCAAATAAAAATACCATCGACAAATGACGGTATTTTTATTTATTTAATTCGTTTACTTTTCTTCCATGCTTTTTTCTACAGTCTTCATTCTGCCCTCTACAAGTTCCTGCGGAAGAAATACCTGCCCGCAAAGAGGACATCGCAGAACTTTATGCCTGAAGAACTTGTCAAGATACTCAAACTGAACTTCAAGTTCCTCCATTTCCACCTGACATCCATCACAGATCAGCGTTGATTTTTTTTCCATTCCATACTTCCTCCAGTTTTATATTCATTCTGTGAGTATATACATTTGTAAGACAGTATTTATCATCTTTTACTTTATAACTTACCCAGCATGTAATATAATTCAGTTTCGAATAACATGTATATTCTTCCGTATCAGCATTATAGATTCTTCTGTTCAGGTTGTCTGCACGATAAATAACCTCTTTAATATCCTCCTCAACAAGGTGAAGTTTTTTTATCTTCTGTTTTATATTATCGTCATAAATAATTTCAAATCCATATTTACTTTCATCGTTTATCATTTGTTCACCCCAGTAAGTTTCAAGCATTTTTTTCTTCAGCATTTCTCTGTTTCTTCGTCTGGCCGTAAAGTCTGCGGACTCTCCTGATATACAAGAGTCCCCAAATAAAACATCAAGAATATGAACTGCCTCTTTATTTCTGTCAGCAAAAACATCTCTGCAGTTTATACAATATGTTATATACGGAGCCTGTGTCATATCAGCCCTTTTTTCTGCAATAAAATCAGCAATCTCAGGATTCGCAACAGAAATATCACCGCCAAAACCACAGCAGCCATAGTTTCCCTTTTGCTCCAGCTCAAAAAATTTAATGTTTTTTTTATTTAAAATTTTTCTTACTGCATCCTGCATGTTGTGATTTTCTCTTGCGGCACACGGATCAAAAACAGCAAATTCTCTGCCCTTTGCGATATTATTATCCATATCGGGATATATTCCGTTGCTGCAAATAAATTCAGGAAGTGAAATACACTTCACCTCCGGCACAGCTTCTGTTAAAAATCTGGTACATGACGGGCATGCCGTAATCAACACAGGTTTTCCAAGCGCGGTCCAGTCCTGCATAAGAGAAGTTTTAAGCTGTTCTGCAAGCTGTTCATCACCAGCCCATTCAGCATGAATGCCGCAGCAGCGCAGCATCAGCCCTGTATTTTCAAAATTGTTATTCAGCCATCCATATGCGGCTTCAACAAGTTCAGGCCTTGAAGCACCCAAATTACAACCGGGGAAAAAAACATATTCCGAATTTTCACTTCCCGGCGCATTCCTACATATGCGGCTCTTCTCTCTGTTTGCATGCTGCATATCATCTAGCCAGAATCCATGAAATGCCGGTGGCATCTGCTGCTGTCTGTGCAGCACACGCCTTGTTTCCAGCATCATACCTTTCATATCTATATGGGAAGGACACCCCTGTTCGAACAGTCCGCACTGGGTACATGAGTTCACAAGATATGTTGCAGGGGATTTTCTCAGCATAGAGCCGGACTCCATTACCGTTTCTGCAACTTCCTCTCTCATTTTTGCAGGCCATTTGTTATAATATGCAACCAGATCACAGCTTTCCTGACATGAGTTGCACTGGCATCTTATACACCTTGCTGATTCTGCGGCTGCCTCTTCATCAGAAAAAATTCCGCTTTCCGTAGGTACAACTCTCTCGCATTTTACTATTTTCTTCAGGTCAGGTACTATTCTGGTATCTGCTGCTGTTTCTGCAATATTGCCGCTCCCCGTTTTTATGTACAAATCAATAGCCATAGCTGCATTTGCACCATCTACAATTGCTTCTACCAGACTTTTTCCTTTCAGACTTCCTCCACACCACACTGCAAATTTATTATTTTCACTATACTGCCCTGCAGGCAAATCTGTCATCCCAAAATCATTTCCGCCCTGACCTGTTGCAATATAGACAGCATCAAAGCCATATTCCGCAAGACTGTCAAGGCCGGCAATTTCAGTATCTGTCAAAAGCTCATATTCTTCTTTCGACATTTGCAGATCAATGGCCGCAAGGTATTCAGCTTCGTCCATTATATACTTAAGCTGTCCGCCCGGAATCTTTTCCTTTTCAAATATAACAACACTGTATTTTTTAGTTGCCAGTCTCAATCCACAGGTTAAGCCGCTGAGACCTCCTCCTATGATTCCTATCTTCCCCTGTTTTTTAGGTAAGTTATACTTTAAAGGTTCCTTTTTACGAGCCTTGTTTACACAGGTTTCTTCCAGCAGCCTTATCTGTACTGCGTCATCAATATGTGTCCTCGGGCATGCATTCTGACACCTGGCATCGCATATTTTCGACACAATTTCAGGGAAAACCACGGCATCTCTATAGTTCTTATATGCTCTGTCATATTTGTTTCTGCCTGTCTTTTCAAGAAAATCTTTTACATCCAGATGAAACGGACAGGTATTTGTGCATGCAGGTTCTTCTTTTTGTCTGCACGCTTCAAACTGCTTAAAATATTTTTCCATATTCGCTACCTGCTGTTATTTATTTATAAAATATATGCCTACCATGCAGGCAAACACCCCTAACACCTTGTTTAAAGTAATAGCTTCTTTATAAATCAGATATCCTACAATCAGCAATGCAACTGCAAATATCGCACTGTGAAGCAAATAGCCGGTATTTATATTCCACCCTACTCTGTACATAAATATATTACCTGCTTCAAGTCCTACAATTGCAAGTCCCATTACAAACACAGTCCAGTTGGAATAAGAGATCTCATTAATAAGATTGCTTCCCGGATTAGTTACAAAATACATCACAAGGGATATAATCGCACATAATATATACGCCACAACAAGCATTGCAAACGGATCCATCTTTGCCGGAGATGATTTTGCACACACATGATAAAATATATTTGAAACAACTATAAGACCAATCGGAAAATACATATTCATTGCCTTATAACTCCTTTTTATGCTATTTTTACTATTATGTTTTTAATAGACAATTGGCAGACGACAAAAGTCATCTGCCAATCACCAGGATTTTACTACACTTTATAACTTATTACCAGCTTACAGGATTTTCTTTCATAAACTCTACCTCGTCCATAAAATCTGAACCCAGATAATATTTTTCAGGCGGAGTCAAAGTCTCTCCTGCTGCAAGTTTATCAATACCCGCTTTAACCTTTTCAGGTGATGCAGGGATTTCATAAATTCTTACTCCTGTTGCATTGTTTATAGCATTAAGCACTGCAACATGATCTCCGGACTGGAACGCCTCTGAGCATCCTGAGGATCCGAAAGGACCTCTCTCGTCATGTCCATTCATATGTATAACTGTCATATCATCAGGGATATCCTTAATGTAAGGTACTCCTGCTGCATACATATTTGTATGCTTTTTAACGTCTTCATAATCTTCGCTTAATGCAAAGCCGATTGAATGTGAAATTCCGCCATAGGCCTGTCCATCCAGTGACTGAATGTTACCTACTTTTCCGACTTCATCTACACATCTGAAACCTGTAACTGTTGTTTTTCCTGTATTCATGTCAACTTCCGCCTCTGCCAGGAACAGCGCGTAAATATATGCATAAGCAGGATTTCCTTTACCTGTATTAGGGTCAAGGTCATATAAATCATCCCATTCACTCGCAGATGTCCAGTCACCGTTATATCTGGTCGGAATTCCTTCTGCGACCATCTCTTCATAGGTCCTGTATGTACCGTCTTCTTTTCTCATTGCATTGGCAAGGTTCTTTGCTGCCAGTATGCTTGCCTTACCGTTTGCGAAGTGAGATCTTGAACCTGCAGATTCTCCTGTATTAGGGCAGAGCTTGGTGTCTGCCTGTACTAATCTGATATCATCAGGTGTAACATCCGGGAAGTATTCTCTTAATGCCTGTATCATACAGATGAGCGAACCTGCGTCGCCTCCCTGCCCCTGATCCTGCCATGTATCATATTTAGTAAACTTTCCATCAGGTCTTAATTCAATGGCAACACTTGCTTCATCAACGGCACCAAGACCAACTGTATAACCGCCCCATGCAAGTCCTACACCACGTCTCACCGAACCGTCTGACGATGCATTAAACTCATTCGCCTTTTTAACAGCTTCATCATACATAGGTTTCATTTTGTCCATTATAGCTTCCATCGGATACTGCAGGAAAGGCACCTGATTAAGATTGTCCTGTCCCGGTCTTGCAATATTCTTGTATCTGAATTCAAACGGATCTATTCCTGCTTTTTCTGCCAGCATATCAATCAGCGCCTCACCGCATGTAAACGCCTGAGGAGCTCCGTATCCTCTATATGCTGTACCAAAAGCATGGTTGGTAATAGCCACCCTTGATACTCCAAGCGCATTAGGAATATAGTACGGGAAGAACATGAATCTGCTTATTCTCATTAATTTGTCATCGCCCAGTTCATGATATGAACCATGGTCAAGACCAACATCAAACTGACCTGCTGTAATCATTCCGTTTTCATCACATGACAGACTTCCGTTCATATATGCAGGTGATCTCTTTCCGGAGAAAGCCATAAACTGCGAATAATCAATATGTAAAGCTATCGGTTTCTGCGTTACTTTAGTAGCCATTGCTCCAAGCGCATAGGAGCCTGCATTCATTGCCCAGCCAAATGATCCGCCTGTAGGATTTTCTACAATTCTAACATTTTCCGGATCCTCGCCGACTGCCTCTGCCACATCATCTCTGTCAAAGTAGTTAGTCATACTCTTGCAGTGAACGGTGAGCATGCCATCTTCGTCATAATATGCCTGCACAGTATCACCTTCAATTGACATATGCGGTTCTCTTGAAGCATAAAAGCTTCCTTCAACTGAGAATGTGGAATCTTCAATAATTTCAGGGACATCATCAGCATCTCCCTTGCGAACAGGGAATCTTGAGTATATATTAGGCACTCCCGGATGTATTTCAATCGCATCAGGCATTACCGCTTCCAGATAGCTCATATACTCAGGCAGCTGCTCGTAATCCATCTTTACCAGATCCGCCGCCTGCTGAGCATGTTCCTTGGTGTCTGCAACCGCTATGGCTATAACATTACCCCAGTTTACTATTTTCTTATCCTGGATAAGTGTGTGTACATTATCGAAAACTACTGTTCTCGGCTGGCAGGTAAACGGTGTAAGGGCATTCTTACATCCTGCATCTCTTACATCCTGCGCAGTTATAACTTTAACAACTCCCGGAACTTTTTCTGCTGCCGATATATCAATATTTAAAATGTTTGCATGGTTTGTAACCCTAGGCATTACCAGAACAGCCTGCAATGTGCCCTCCGGCATCTTTAATGCGAGGTCATCACCGTAATCGCATACTCCGCAGGCTTTAGCCAGTGCATTAGGCCTTGCAAGCGGTTTACCGTAAAGATCCTTTACACCTTCCCATTTATACCTGATATCTTCTACAGTTTTCTCACCTCTCATAATAGCCGCTGCTTCCATAACCGCATCAACAATCTGCTTGTAACCTGTACATCTGCAGACATTCCTGTGCTTCTGGAACCAGTCCCTTACTTCTTCTCTTGTCGGATTATTGTTTTCCTTAAGCATCTGATATGCTGATACAATAAATCCCGGCGAGCAGAATCCGCACTGAACTGCAGCAAGATGTACCCATGCAGCCTGAAGCGGATGAGGGTTTAGCGGATTTCCCAGGCCCTCTATAGTAATAATTTCGCTGAAATCCTCTATTGTTTTGATTTTTCTTGTACACGATCTTACTACTTTTCCGTTCATTATTACAGAACATGCTCCGCAGACACCTATCCCGCAACCAATCTTAGTGCCTGTCAAACCCAGTCTTCTAAGTACTGTTGCGAGAGTATCTTTTTCCAAATCGCATACAAAAGTACGTACAGCGCCATTAATATGCAGTGATTTTTTTGAAAATTTCATAACATTCCTCCTCGTCTTTTTTGAAGTTTATCCTTTTTGCACTCAGTGCTATTCAATCATATCTACCATGCAGTATTTTCAGTCCTGTTGATTATAGCGTCCTGCGCTTCAGGCGCAAGCTCAACAAAGAATGCACTGTAACCTGCAACTCTTACCAGTAAGTCTGCATAGTCCTGCGGGCGGGCTTTAGCCTTTCTCAATGTTTCCGAGCTTATAACATTGAACTGAATATGGTATCCTCCCAGCGCATTTTCTGCTCTCAGCAGAGAGATGAAGTTCTGTTTATCCTTCTTTGTTTCCAGAAGGTGAGGATTCAGTTTCATATTCAATAATGTGCCGACTCCGTTCTTTGTATGGTCTACCTTGCAAACCGATTTAATTACGGAGGTAGGCCCTTCTTTATCATATCCAGGGAACGGTGATAAGCCGTCTGACAATGATTCTGTAGCCTTTCTTCCTGACGGGAGAGCCCATATAGCCTTACCATGAGGTAAGTTGGATGAAACAGGAACAAGTCCGCTAAGGAATGTTGAACCATGCATACTTCTGTATTTCACAGCTTCATCGCATGAAAATTCAACTGTTTCAGCTGCAAATCTGTCAACCTCATCAACATCATTTCCATATTTAGGAGCGCCGTTAATAAGCAACTGCCTGATATCCTCATAGCCCTCAAAGTTATTTTCCAATGCCTGAAGGAGCTGATCCATGGATATTTTTTTATCGTCGTAAACCAGTTTTTTCACTGCTTCCAGTGAATCTGCGATATCGGCAACACCTGTAGGTTCCAACCCCGGACCATTATTGTATTTTGCTCCGCCTGCAGAACAATCCACACCATTTTCAATACAGCCTTCCATGGTCATGGATCTTACCGGCTTTGGAGCTCTTCTCATATGTGCTTTTTCTGATAGCTGTGTAAACCTTACGCAAAGCTTAATAAGATATGCCAGCTGAGCCTTTACCGCCTCATAAAATTCATCAAAAGTTTTGAAATCTCTTGGATCACCGGTTTTCAATCCCATCTGTCTGTTAAGAGTTTTGCAGTATCCATTGAAAAGTGCCCATTCTACAGCTGTAGCATAGCTGTAACGGCAACCTTCGCCCCACATGTTTGTAATGCCCGGAATATTAGGCTCAACGCAGCCTCCTACACACCAGTTTCTTGCAAGTGACTCCGGAAGACCTCGTCTTTCAAACAGCTTTATAGCGGTTTTATCGAAGAATATTGCAGGCTGTCCTGTTCCAAGCTTAACAAGATCGCAAACCTTCTCCAGATATTCATCAGGAGTCTCATCGCAAACTCTTACATTAATTGTCGGCGAATGCATTCTTAAATCCATAGTAGCCTGAATCATCAGGTACGAAAGTTCATTTACAGCATCCTTTCCATCCTGATCGCATCCGCCAAGAGTAAGACCGGTAAATGACATATATCCCGCATAAAACTCTGCGCCATCTTTAGAAATAGTAAAAATAAACTCTGCAATTTTAATCCAGAAACACTCAATAAGCTCAAGCGCCTCTTCCTCAGTAATTCTTCCCTCTTCAAGATCTTTTTTGTACAGTGGATATAAATACTGATCCGGTCTGTCGATGCAGTAGGAATTGGAGTTTTCCTCTGCCCACAGAAACATCTGTGTAAACCATACAAACTGCAGTCCTTCATGGAATGTTTCCGGTGGATTATACGGAACCTTTTCACATATATCCGCTATTTTTAAAAGTTCTGCTTTTCTCTTTTCGTTCGCATTTTTAGCCAGCCTTCTTGCATACCCTGCGTAGCGTTCACTCATCATTTTTACAGCATCACAGCATATTATGGTGGCTTCATAATACTTTTTCTTTTCAAAGCTTTCAGGATCAAAAGGATCTAATGCTTCCATTCTTTCAACAGCTTCCTGCCTGATTGCCCCAAAACCTTTTTTAATAAGGATATTGCCGTAACCTACAGCATATTCTCCTGCGCCGCCCTGTGATTTTAAATCACCAAAGACTACATTTGTCCCGATTCCGACATTTACAAGATCATCTTCGAGATTAGCTTGAAACCAGTCCTCCATTGACTTACCCGTCCAGAACGGAACAATTTCTTCTCTTATATATTTCTTATCCTCTTCTGTAATAAAATACGGATCCTGCGGTCTGGTTGACATTGTTTCCAGTTCATCTCTGTACCAGCTGTAACACATATCAGGATTCATAACCACAGACCTCTGTTTTTTACCGTCTGTACCTATTATCAGTTCATCTTCATCAATAAATAATGTTTTGTTTTCAAGATAATGATATAGAGCTTTTGCCCTTTTGATAATAACCTCATCACCTTCATTTTCTTTATAAATTTCTGTATACGCTCTGGCTCTCTCTGTATCGATTTCAGGCATATTATTGAAATATTTATTTCTTAATCTGTTTATTCTGTCTGTGCAGCCGTCTTTCCAGTCGCCATGCTTTATTCTGTTAAAATCTGTTCCACATGCAGCAGCCATACAATTTTCTCCTTTCTATCACCTTAACCAAAAAACTTAATGTCAATACCTCCGGCATGAAATCCGGCCTTTATATACTTGAATTCCTCACTTAAAGCAACTGACCGTTTTTTACAACATTACAGCCCTTGCTTTTGAAAATATCATTGTATCTATCCACCTGCTCTGCTGAAGGCGCTTCAGTTCCGTCAAGCTCGTATACTCTGTCCAGCCATTCAAATTTCATTTCACCAAGTCTATGATATGGTAGAATTTCAATAAACACATTATCATTTGTTATGCTTTTTATAAAATCTGCAGTTGCTGTAATATTTTCCTCTTCACTGTTACATCCAGGTATCAGCGGAAGTCTGAAAGTTGTTTTCTTTCCTAAAGCTGCAACTTTTCTGGCATTATCCAGTATCAGTTCATTAGTCACTCCGGTAAGAGCTTTATGTTTTTCCGGATTCATGTGTTTTATGTCAAAAAAGATTTCATCAATATGGTCAAGCACCTGACTGACATTTTCCCATTTGCCGTATCCACAGGTTTCTATTGCTGTATGTATGTCAAGCTGTCTGCATTTTTTTGCCGCTTCAGACACAAATTCATACTGCAACGTGGGCTCACCACCGCTAAAAGTAACGCCTCCGTCAGAGTTACGATAAAACACTCTGTCTTTTTCTGCTTCGTTTATAACCTCATCAACTGTGATGTATCTGCCGGAAATTCTTTTAGCATTTGATGGGCATACTCTGGTACATGAACCGCATACCTTGCACTTCTCTCTATCTATCTCCATAGCATTAAACGGACATGATCTGATGCAGTTAAAGCATCCTATACATTTGTCTCTCAGAAAAAGAATCTCCGGCTCGACACTTTGAGATTCCGGATTGCAGCACCAGATGCATTTCAGCGGACATCCCTTCATAAAAAAAATTGTTCTTATTCCATTGCCGTCATGGATAGAAAAACGCTGGATATTATAAATAATTCCTTTATCTTTTCTCAATGCTTCACTCATATAAAATTCCTTTCATATATGAAGGATAGAGGGAGCGCATACACTCCCTCTTCCCACAAGTAACTAAATATCAAGCAGTGTGTATTGTTCTTGAAATCACATCGTCCTGAACAGCCTTATTAAGTTCACCGAAGTATGCACTGTAGCCTGCAACTCTTACAATCAGACCCTTGTAATTTTCAGGGGTTTTCTGTGCTGCAAGCAGCGTCTCAGTTGTAACTACATTGAACTGTATGTGCCATAAGTTCAAATCTGCAGCAGCCCTTATAATCTGAGTTATTCTCTTGAGGCCAACTTCGCCTTCAACACTTACAGGATCCAGTCTCATATTAAGTAGCGTTCCTGAAGTATGATTTTCATGATTTACATGTGATACAGATTTCAGTACCGCAGTAGGTCCTTCATGGTCAGTTCCTCCCTTAGGTGAAATGCCGTCTGATAATGGTGTTCCTGCCAGTCTTCCGTAAGGAAGTGCACTTACTACCAATCCATGTGGTACATGGGCTGTTACAGGGTACAATCCATTACAGAATGGTGTACCGTTAAAGGAGGTGTAGCTGAGAATCTGATCTTTGGCGTAATCTGAGAATTCTTCCGCCCATGTATCCACTTCCGGAATGTCGTTGCCGTAGCATGGAGTCTTAGTCTGAACAAGCTTAAGAAGCTCTTCCTGACCTTCAAAATTATTTTTGCATGCTCTTACCATGTCTTCCATTGTTACTGTCTTTTCGTCGAATACGAATTTCTTTATTGCTGACAGTGAGTTACATAAGTCAACAAGTCCTGTTCCGATAAACGCCGGACCGCAATGATACTTTGCGCCGCCATGCGTAATATCCTTGCCGCTGTCATAGCAGCCTGTAATCAGAGCTGAAAGGAACGGCTGCGGAGCAAGCTGTGAATGAAGTCTTTCGCAAATTGTAGCACCAACGCTCATATGATATACGAAATAGTCTAACTGTTTCTTAACAGCTTCTTTAATTTCATCAAATGTCATCTTGCAAGGATCACCTGTCTGTATACTTACCTGTCTGTTGTCATTCATTACACTCACACCATTAGTAAGTACAAATTCTATAGCAGAACCAAAGTTATAATGTCCACCGTCTGACCACTTGGTCATAACGCCCGGAACAAACGGTTCTACGCAGCCTACAAGCTGATAGTTATATGCCTCTTCCATAGTTGCGCCAAGAGAAAGCATTGCTCTGATACCAACATCATCCGTATGAAGAGCCGGATATCCCATTCCATATTTGATTAATTTTGCATAATGCAGCATAAGATCCTGTGGAGTCCCTTTATGTACACGAGCAGAAACGTTAGGAGAATGAAGTCTGCAGTGCATCTTTGCTGTAAGGAACATAAATGACAGTGAATTTGTTGCATCTTTGCCGTGTCTGTCAACACCGCCTACACACATATTGAGGAAACACTGGTATCCTGTGAAATACATAGAAGTGTTTTCACTTGTAAGCCATGTATTTTCACCCATTAACATATACAGGTTTTCGATGAGCTCTAAAGCTCTGTCATCATCAATTCTTCCGGCTTCATAATCTGCTTTGTAGTATTTGTATAAGAACTGGTCAACTCTGCCAGGAGATACTCCGGGAGCATTGCCTTCCATCTGAATACCTATAAGTATGAACCACATAAGCTGTAATGCCTGGTGGAAAGTTTTAGGTTCATACTCACTTACCCATTCGGCATTTTCTGCCATTTCCAGAAGTTCTGCTTTTCTTTCTTCATCTGCAGTCTCAGCGAGTTTTCTTGCTTCTGCCGCACATCTTTTTATATAAGTGCTGAGCGCATCAATAGTCATAATTGAGCCTTCATAGAAATCCATCTTGGCACAATCGTCAGGTCTTGAGCGGTCCAAACCTTCAAGGTGTTTCTGAGCTTCTTCTTTAATATCTTTGAAGCCTCTGTTTATTACCATTTCCATATTAGGCGCCAGTTCTCCAGGAGCAGATACAATCTTTACCTCCGCATCTATAATACCTGTCTTAAGCATCAGAGTCTTAGTATCTTCAGGAATCTGTGCTACCCAACCGTCATATATGGTCTTGTTTTCCCAGTAAGGAAAGACCTCTTCTTTTAAAATTCTTTTCTTTTCTTCTGAAATCTGATAAGTATCTCTCTCTCTTGTAGCAATACCATCAATTTCTTCACGAAGCCATGTACTTACGTATTCCGGAGAAACTGTACCAGCTCTAGGCGCATCTGCACATTTTCCAAGGAACAGTTCATCATCTTTTATAAGGATTGATCTGTTCTCCGCGTAATGCTTATATGCTTTTGCTCTTCTGAGCATTGCTGTCTGACCTTCTGTCTGCTTGTAAGATTCTGTCCAAAGGACAGCACGCTCAATGTCCAGTTCAGGCACATATGAGAAATATTTATCCATCATTCTCTGTATACGAGGGAATGGTGAATCATGAGTGGGATTTAATAATCCGGTATGTACATCTTTACCCTTAATAATAGCCATTAGTAAACCTCCTTTTACAACCTTTCGGTTCAAAATATTATATTTTAAATTAACCGCCTATAATAACGTCTGCTCCATATCGGCAAAGGCTTTCTCGAATCATTTCCATGTGCTCATTATCAGGGGCTTTCAGATCTTTAAGGAGATAGTCTTTGCCGAGCCCCTGATATTTGCTCATTCCATAATTATGGTAAGGCAATATATGAACTTTCTTTATCCTGCCTTCCAATGATTCAATGAATTTGCCTATGCCTTCAATATTTTCCTCATAATCATTGATTGTGGGAATTATCGGAATCCTGATTATTGTTTCAACCTGATTTGATATTTTTTTTAAATTGTCAATAATTCTGTCATTAGGTCTTCCTGTATATTTCAGATGCTGATCTGAATTCATCAGTTTCAGATCAAATAAAACCAGATTAATATACGGAATCACTTTCTCAAAGTTCTCCCATGGAACATCACCACATGTTTCAACTGCTGTTGAGATCCCCTTTTCTTTATAGTATCCGGCAATCTCTGAAATGAATTCAGGATACATCATCGCCTCACCGCCCGAGAAGGTAACTCCTCCTCCTGACTGATTATAGAAAATAATATCTTTGTCTATTTCTCTTATCAGTTCCTCCGGTGTCATCTGTTTTCCGATGAGACTTCGTGCCCCGGTGCAGCATACAGATACACAATCTCCGCAATTTTTGCACCCCGCAGGTTTTCCAACTTTTACAGATTGAGAATTTTTTAAAATGTCACAAGCCTCTTTGCATTTCCCGCAACCAATGCACTTATCGGGATGAATAATCACTTCCGGTGTATAAAGCTGTGATTCGGGATTGGCACACCACTGGCATTTCATCGGACAACCTTTTAAAAACACTACTGTCCGTATTCCCGGCCCATCATGAACACTGAACTTCTGGATATCAAACACATATGGGTACATCTGTAAATTCCTTTCTGTTAGCCTTTAGTCTGTCAATTGAAAAAGTTCGAATTTTCCTATCAAAATATTAAAAAAGGATGTTGTCATTAAGTAAAATCTGTATAAAACTTATTACAGAATATAAATTGTAGGTTGTTTTGCTGTGATTGTTATTATTGTTTATTCAGATATAGTTATATAGTTATGTCTTTTAAAGCTTTATCAAAAGCTTCTAAAGTAAGCTTAATATCATCTGCTGTATGTTTTGTTGATAGGAAAATTCTACCTCTTCTGTATGTTAATCTAACTCCATATTCTTTTGCTTTCGCAAAGAACTGATTATAGAAATCAACATCACCGTTTTCTATATAATCTCTTATGTCCTCAAAGTTATCCTCTTTGCCGAAAAGTATAAGTGCAATTGCTCCATGCGCCTCTGCATATCCTTTAACACCATATTTCTTACATAGTTCTTTAAATCCGTCGCAAAGCATATCGCCAAGCTTCTGGAAGTTTTCATAAACACCCGGCTTTGAAAGTTCGTCTGCCACAACAATTCCCGCTGCTGAAGCTACCGGATTTCCGTTAAAGCAACCTGATACTTTTACGCCGCATTCCATGATCTCTTTTTTACCGCATATCATTGACATCGGATATCCGCCTGCAAGAGCCTTTGCGAAAAGACCTATATCAGGAGTAACTCCGTATTTTTCCTGCGCTCCGCCTAAAGCAAGTCTGAAACCTGTAATGATTTCATCGAAAATCAGCACAATTCCGTATTTATCACATAAGTCCCTAACGCCTTTAAGGTATCCTTCTTTTGGGGGGATAGGTCCTTCGTCACACATAAACGGTTCCATAATCATGCCGGCGATTTCACCTTCGTTTGCCTTTATTATTTCCTCTAATGTTTCAAGGTCGTTCCACGGAGCAAGAACTATATCATCTGCTGTAGCGCTCCTCTGTCCCAGCACATTGTATATTTTATTCGGATTGTTTTTAGGTCCAAGCTCAGCAACTGTGCTTGTTTTAAATGTGATATTCTGCTCATCAGCCCAGCCGTGATAATGACCTTCAAACTTTATTATTTTTTCTTTCTGTGTATAGGCTCTTGCCAGCCTGAAAGCAACCATGTCCGCTTCACTTCCGGTACTTTCAAACATAACTCTTTCAGCGCAAGGAATTATTTCACACATTCTCTTTGCCAGTTCTTTCAGCTGCGGTGTAGGCGCAGAGAAGTGAGTTCCTCTTGAAAGCTGCTCAATTACCGCCTTATCAGTCTTCTCATCTGCATGGCCTAAAATCATTGGTCCAAGGCCTAATACATAATCGATATATTCATTGCCGTCTACATCATAGACTCTGGGGCCTTTGCCATATTCCACACATAACGGCGCTTCTTCTACGTCAGTTATATGAAATGAGCTGGCAACTCCATCAACTATATAATTTTTAATTTCATCATAAAATACTTTTGTCTTCTCAAAATTCATTTAAGTTCCTCCTTGCATAATTTATTAATTCGCTGATTCCTTTTAACCTGTATCACTTTATACTTACATTTTAAATTGTCTGTTTTTTTTTACAATTCTCTTAACGGTTACTTTTAGCATGGCGTTCCGCAGCACATACTCCTTTCGGATAACCTCTCGGGGTATCCCTTTGGTTACTGCTTTACAGTTTCCGACTTCAGCTCCTTTATATAAAAACAGACAGAACAGGTACACCTTGTTTGTGCATCTGTTCTGCCCGTTTTTTGAGGCATTACTATATTCTTTTTAAATTTATTAACATTGAAAATACAAATTTTTCTTACTTAACTATTAAGACTTTTTATTTCTGATCATCATATTTAATATCATTCATAAATGTTACAGGGAATTTCTTTAAAACCCAGCACTTCATAAGAATAACATATACGATACCTGTAATCACAAATGTAGGTATACCTGCTGAAATGTATGGGAACAGACCGTTAGGAGACTCCCATGTAAGAGGATTGAGCGTAGTCAGGTAGAACACAAGTCCTACAGCTATTGCAATCAGCGCTCCCGGATTATATCCTTTCCAGTAAGAATATCCTTTGCTGTAATTAAACATTTCTCTGATGCTGAAACGGCCTTTGCATACAAAGAGCAGATCTGCAATTACAATTGCTCCGTATATACTGGACAGGCATGCGATAAATGAGAACACCTTGTTGATAGCATTATACACATCGTCATTAAGCAGGAAAAGCACAGGTATAATACAGATCATAAGTGCGGGCACCCATTTCAGTTTAGGGAATCTGCTTCTCAGCGATATAGTCGCAGGATATGTAGCAGTTGCAAATGAAGATACATTAGCAATAGCCATAAGCAGTAATCCTAAAATTGAGAGGAACGGAATTCCTGTGTCTTCACTTATATTAACAAGCCAGATTGTCGGATCATAAATCCCTGTTGCTAAAGCAGTAAATGCTGCAAATACGCCCGCAATGGCAGCCAGAAGACCCCAGCCCCACATAGTGCCATGGAAAGCTGTCGATTCAGAATCTGCAAGTCTTGTCCACTGTCCGAAGAAGAAAGCCCATGAAAGTCCTATACCGACATTGGTTTCAAGCGCAGAAGCCCTGGACCATGCTGCGCTAGGTTCACCGTCAATCATTATCGGTTCTCTAGGCTCAGCATTAAATATGTAGTCTATTCCATACATATTAAGAACATATACTATCAGTCCCGCTAAAATAGCAAACATGCAGATTGCCGAAATTCTTGTGAACCATTTTAATGCGTTTGGTCCAAGCCATGCAATAAATCCGCCTATAACCAGTGCCAGAAGACCAAAGAAAGTAACTCCAAAGCCCTCGGAACTTAATAGGTTTTCTCCAAAAAGAGAACCCGAAAATTTAGTTGCGCTTTGTCCAAACAGAAGGCATAATGTAGCCTGACTCGGATACAGGCAAAGAAGATACATCCATAGCACCAGAGTTGTTCCCTTGTTTCCAAAGATTCCTCTTGTTGAAGTCAGCTGTTCCACACCATATCTTGACGCCACAAGTCCGCAGCCTACAATCATAAACAGCGGAATACAGTTTCCTGCCAGTATTGTCGGAACGGCTTCCTTTGCTGGAAGATATAGTCCTGTCTGTGCTCCCGCAAGGAAAAACCACGCTGCAATACCATAGCATATCTGCACAGCAAGCAGGTCCCAGAACTTATAGGTTCTTTCACGCCCCGCCGTAGGAAGTAATGTGTAATATACTTCCGAGTTTGTGTTTTTACTACTCATTATTAATTTCCTTTCCTTTAAATCTCATTATGAAAGTCGAATAATTAATCTAATTCTGCATAATTAACTTATAAGTGCCCAAATATAATATATAAGAATGGCAATATTAATCGCTGCCGCAAAGATTACATCCCCTTTTTTTATTCTGGGAACAAATCCATCTCCTCCGTTAAGTGCACTATCCAGATGATTTTCTTCAAATTCTGTAATCTTATCCTCTAAAGCAATGCACATATCCGGAGACAAGCCGGGAACATCAACCGGCAGTTTACGGTAATTATCGTAATCCTTATAGCTTTTCATACTTTCTCCTTTCAGAAATGTCGAAATATGTGACACCCCTGTGTTCCAAAACGACTACACAGATGCTTTTTATCTACACATTTCATCTTGCAGAAATCCGTCACAGTCTTTAACAGTGTCGAAATTTCAGTCTTTTTAGTGAATTTGCAAATTCTGATGTTTGTTCTGTTGATATATCACACTTATAGTTAATGCAAATTTTGTGCCACTTTTCAAACTTTTTTGTTGAATTCATTCATTTCTATTCTCGTCTAACAAAAATACTCTATATCTCCATGTACAAAAATCCACACGGTTTTAATATATTAACTGTGCGAATTGTGATAAAATTACCCTCTCATAAAAAGGAAAGTTCCTTCTCACTATTTATAATTTCAATAGTATATCAGTCTTTTCCAAAAATAATATTCTGCAGTTCTTTATTAACAATTCCTGCAATAAGTTTATGCCCCTCAGCAGTCAAGTGAAGTCCATCAATAAACATAGCTTTTTCCGACGCATTTTGAGTCACTAGGTTTAATCCCTCATAAAAATCAATATAAAAAACGCCAAATGTTTTACACATCTTTTTCAGCCATTCACCCAACTGCAGCTGTTTATCAAAAACTTTTTGGAAATCACTGAACACAGCCCAATCTGCTCTAACATTTTCCGGTGAAAACCCCGGTTCTATGCCAACAACAGGTATAATTCCGCTGTGAAACGCCTGATGCACCATAGCAATATAATTGTTCTGCGGTATGGAACAGTCCGACCCCGATATAAAATCATTTGTTCCTCCGGTTATCAGAACATAATTGGGCTTCTCCAAAATAACATCATTTGTGAATCTTGCCAGCATACCCGAAGTCGTATCTCCATTTATACCCATATTGATTACATCTGCGTTTTCTATACTGATCTGTGATACCCAGCTTTCCTTTTTCTTTACACCAAAACCTCTTGTAAAACTATCTCCAATACATATCAGTTTCATATTAATAGTTACCTCCTGATTTACATAAGCATTCTTTTCTTCTGTTTTTAAGACTTTCTATATACGTTATTATCAATGGTTATCTTTACATATAGCCTTATTCACAGCTAGATTGTACACTAAAAACATTTGGAAGTCTCTGAATTTTTTTAAAAACAAAAATTACCAGCACCTTGATAACGAACAGCTTAGCTTCCCGCAAAGGTTGACCTCAAGGTCAAAAAAGGTTAATATATGAGATATAAAGGATGGTTAAACTTATGTCTGTAAAAAACAATGTATTAAAGCTGCTTGAAGAAAACAGAGGCGTTTTTCTGTCAGGCGAAAAAATGGCTGACTCTCTCAAGGTTTCGAGAACAGCGATATGGAAAGCAATGCGCGCGCTTCAAAACGAGGGCTACAGCATTGACGCCGTTACCAACAAGGGGTATATGCTCCGCGAGGACAACAGTATGCTTTCAAAGGAGGGCATCGAGCTGTATCTCAAAAGCGGCACTCCGCTGTATTTTTTCCAGAGTACGGATTCCACCAACAAAAGAGCCGCAGCCCTTGCACTGGAGGGAGCCTGCCACGGTACCTGCGCAGTTGCCGGACATCAGACCGCCGGCAGAGGCAGACTCGGCAGAAGCTTTTACTCACCTGAAAGACAGGGGATATATCTCTCGGTGATACTAAAGCCCGATTTTGATATATCAAAGGCAGTGCTTATCACCGCCGCAGCCTCGGTTGCGGTAAGCAGAGCGATACAGACCATATGCTGCGTTCGCCCTCAGATAAAATGGGTTAACGACCTTTATCTTGACGGCAAAAAAATATGCGGCATACTCACAGAGGCCATCACAGACTTTGAAAGCGGACAGATTACAAATATAGTTGTAGGAATAGGCATCAACTGCTCCTGCGAGGATTTCCCCGATGAAATACAGGAAATTGCAGGCGGCATACCCGGCAGCTATTCCAAAAACGCTCTTGCCGCAGAGGTTGTAAATCAGCTTCTGGATATCGCCTCAAACATTGAGGCTAGAGACTTTATAGATGAATACAGACAGAGTTCAATGGTTATAGGTAAAAATATCAATGTTATAAAGACGGGCAGAGAGCCTGTCGCTGCTTTTGCGGAGGATATTGATAGCAACGGAGCCCTTATAGTAAGATACCCTGACGGCACAAGGGAAGCGCTGACAACGGGAGAGGTATCCATAAGGCTCAGGTAAAGGGAGAACAGAGAATGAGTTTTTTAGAAGTATCGACAGAGAAATCAGGCGCAGTGGCCGGAGCCATAGCAGGATTTTTTGACAAAATTCCTGCCGCAGCGCACCTGCTTACCACAATATTCAGATGGGTCTTTGTTGCCATAGCGGTTTATGTGCTGCTTCACGCAATCATTTCACTTTTGAGATCCAAAAATCCGTCTGAAATATGGGCCTATGTTCAGGACGAAACCGGCAATTCCACGCCGCTGAGCCACTGGGAAAACGTAATAGGCAGAGCCTCAAGCTGCGATGTGGTGCTTGACAGCATGAGCGTTTCAAGAAATCACGCCACGCTGATAAGAAACAATGACGGCAGCTGGACCTATACGGATATGGCCTCCAAAAACGGCTCCTATATAAACGGCGAGCGAATGCGCCGCAAATCTGCCATTGTAAATATAGGCGACATTATCTCCATAGGCGAGGAGCAGCTTACACTGTTCCCTATAAGTCTTGAGGAGCAGAGAAACAACACCAACTACAGAATGGAAAAATCAAAGCCCCTTTCACCATGGACGTGTCTTGCGGCACTGAGCATTTTTCAGATACTGACCGCGCTGCAGCTTGTCATTTCACTGGGTGAGGACTGCCCTTCGGCACTTCCGCTGTGTATGCTGGGACTATGTGTTGTTATGTGGGCATATTTCCTGTTTATGCGCTCGCTTCGCAGGATAGGCTTTGAAATGGAACTTATTGCATTTTTCCTTTCAACACTCAGTCTTGCGGTTACAGCCTCCGCAGCTCCCGAATCAGTACTCAAGCAGCTTATCGCCATACTGCTGGGACTGATTGTATTTCTGGCATTGTGCTGGTATCTGCGGGATTTAAACAGGGCAAAGGGCATACGCATATTTATGATAGGCGCAGCCGTACTGCTGCTGCTTGTAAATCTGGTGTTCGGTACGTCCGAATACGGAGCGCAGAACTGGATTAATCTCGGATTTACGTCAATACAGCCCTCGGAGTTTGTGAAGATAGCATTTATCTATGCCGGAGCTGCAACGCTTAATGAGCTTTTTACAAGAAAAAACCTGACCCTGTTTATAGGGCTTTCAATATTCTGTCTGGGCGCGCTGGCGCTTATGAGTGACTTCGGAACCGCCGCAATCTTTTTTGTGACCTTCCTTGTCATATCATTCCTACGTTCGGGCGACTTTTCAAAACTTATACTCATCGTGGCGGTAGCCGCAACAGGCGTTCTGCTTATGCTTAAATTCAAGCCATACATAGCAGACAGATTTTCCGCGTGGGGACACGTATGGGAATATGCAGATGCAGCGGGCTTCCAGCAGACAAGAACCATGGTTGCCTCCGCCAGCGGAGGTCTTGTGGGAGTCGGCGCGGGAGGCGGCTGGCTCAATCAGGTATTTGCATCCGACACCGACCTTGTTTTCGGAGTGCTTACAGAGGAATGGGGACTCATAATATCCTCACTTGCCGTACTCTCCATAGTAACGCTTTCGGTGTTTGCGGTACAGTCCATAATGGCGGGGCGTTCCACATTCTATACGATTGCGGCCTGCTCTGCAATGACAATGCTTCTGATGCAGACAATCTTAAACGTTTTCGGTTCGGTTGACCTGCTGCCGCTTACAGGAGTTACATTCCCGTTTGTTTCAAACGGAGGCTCCAGCATGCTGGTTTCATGGGGACTTCTGGCATTTCTCAAGGCGGCGGACACAAGACAGAATTCAAGCTTTGCGGTGCGGCTTACCAAAAAGAACGAATTTCAGCCTGCAGAGGATATAGACATATACAAAGCTGCGCCTCTTGATAGTGATGAGGTATACAAAGAGCCTGAAGTTCAGGAAGTCAAAGACTGGAACGATTTGTTTTAGGGGGTTATTGAGATGAAAAAACTGGAAAAAAGAGCGATACTATGCCTGCTGTGTGCTGCTGTTCTTGTCATCGGACTAGGCATATTTATAGCTGAATTTGCAGTCAAAGGCAGTACATGGGCCTCATATCCTGCCAATCAGCATATATATAAGGACGGGAACCTGACGACAGGTACGATATATGATGTAAACGGCACAAAGCTTGCCGAAAACACCAAAGACGGCATTAACTACAATGACGATGCTGCCATAAGGCGCGCTACGGTGCATACGGTAGGCGACCGAAACAGAAGCATCAGCAGCTCTGCCGAAAGCGCATTTCAGAGCAAGCTGGTGGGATACAATATAATTACGGGGGTCTATGATTCGGGAAACCGCGATCTTTATCTGACTATAGACGCCGACATATGCAAGGCTGCCAATGAGGCTCTTGCCGGCAGAAGCGGTACCGTAGGCGTATATAACTATGAAACCGGAGATATACTCTGCCTCGTAAGCTCGCCTAATTTCGACCCCGAAAATCCTCCTGCTGTAAGCAGCGATGATACATCGGGGCTGTATATGAACAGATTCTTTTCCTCGGCAATAGTGCCCGGCTCTATATTCAAGCTGGTAACCGCCTCTGCCGTAATCGAAAACAGAAGCAATCTGGACAGTTGGGAATATACCTGCACCGGCAAAGCTGTTTACGGCTCTGACACCATCACCTGCCCTATGGTACATGGACATCAGAATTTCTATGACGCACTGGCAAACTCCTGCAACGGAGCATTTGCACAGCTTGCCCAGGATGTAGGTGCCGAAACACTTCAGGAATATATTGATAAATACAAGCTAAACAAATCTGTAGATGTAAATGGTATACAGACAGCCGCCGGCAGTTTCAGTTTTCCCGAAGACAACAACGTATTTCTCGCATGGGCCGGCATAGGCCAGTACGAAGACCTAATAAACCCATGCTCCTATCTTAGATTTGTGGGAGCTATCGCAGGCGGCGGCAGCGCGGCAGAGCCGAGAATAATATCTACAGTCAAATACAAGATAGGACTTCCCGCAGGAATATACAAGACAAAGAATACGGGAACTCTGATCGAAGAGGATACTGCACTTGAAATGCAGTCCATGATGAAAAACAACGTTGAAAAGACCTATGGCGAGAGCAACTTCCCGGGGCTTGACATCTATGCAAAATCCGGTACTGCGGAGGTTGGCGGCGGCAAGGCTCCAAACTCGTGGTTTACAGGATTTATAAAGAACGAGGGTTATCCTTACGCTTTCATCGTGCTTGTCGAAAACGGCGGCTACGGAAGTGTTGTCGCAGGCGCTGTGGCAAACAAGGTAATGCAGGCGGTAATAGCAACTGACCCGCATGAGAATTAAGCAAATAAAAATCGGTATTGCGAAAATGCAGTACCGTTTTTTTAGTCTAAAAACATAATAACGAAGCTTACAGACAGAAAAACAGCAGAAACAAATATTGTCGCAATACCTGCTATCGGTACCAGCATACTTCCTATTGCTGCGCCTGCTGCGAAAAATCCTATTACGCCAAAATAGTGGCGGGCTTCTCTGAGCTGTTCTTTTTTGCGATCCCTGTGAAAGGCCGATAATGCGGCGACTCCGCTTCTCATATTGCCTATGCACATGGTGCTGGCGTAGGAGTATCCGTTTACCTTACGAAAGGCCTGAACCTGCATTGCACAGACAAATGATACAATAGAGGAGGCTGTAACATTCAGGGTTTCGGGCAGGAACCCTACAAAAACCAGCAATACGATTTCAAGCACTAAAAGCCCTTGCCTCCAGTGAAGCTTTGAGGCATATTTAAAACGCGCCTGAAGCTTTTCTGCAACAAAAACGCCAAAGGCAAAGCTCAAAAGCGGCACGGCATAATGCCCCGCCATACTGAAATTTCCCTGCATCAGATACTGACTCATCAGCACGACATTTCCCGTCTGCGCATTGGCAAACACACCGTCTCTGATACAATATGTGTATGCGTCCTGAAGCCCTCCCGACAAAGCAAGAAAAATACTCGTTACAAAAGCTTCCGACATCTGTCTTTTCTTTTTTTCACCGCCCATTGCTTTTTCACCTCATCTGTATTATACTTTTGTAGAAATGATATGTAAAGAGTATATTTAATATATTAACTATATAATATTTATATGGAGGTTTGCTGTGATAAGCTTTGACTATTACCGTATATTCTATTTTGCAGCCACATACAAAAGCTTTACAAAAGCTGCGGCAGCGCTTAATAACAATCAGCCCAATATTACAAGGTGCATCAACAACCTTGAAGCACAGCTGGGCTGCAGGCTTTTTGTCCGCTCAAACAGAGGAATAGCCCTGACTCCCGAGGGCGAGAAGCTTTATTCGCGGGTTTCAGCCGCATATACGCAGCTTAGTCTCGGAGAAGCTGAATTAAAAGAAGATCAGGGACTTGACAGAGGCATAGTAACCATAGCCGCCAGCGGCAGCGCGCTGCGTCTGTTTCTCCTAGACAGACTGGAGGCTTTCCACAGCGAGTACCCCAATGTGCAGCTTAAAATTTCAAATCAGACCTCACCGCAGGCAACAGATGAAATAAAAAGCGGACTTGCCGATATAGCTGTAATAACAAGCCCTGCCAGTATACCTGCTTCAATCAGAAGTCATACTCTTATGACATTCAGAGAGTGCCTTATATGCGGAAACCGGTATTCTCATCTTGCAAAGAATCTTCATTCCTTGGAGGCTCTGTCTAAGCTGCCCTTTATCTTTCTTTCGGAAAAGACCGGCACAAGACAGCTTTACAACAGCTTTTTTCTCGAAAAAGGAGTACAGCTTCACGCCGATATAGAGGTGGCTACAATGGACCAGATTCTGCCTATGGTGCAGCATAATCTGGGGCTTGGATTTTATCCCGAAAAGCTGGCAGGCAGCGCAGAGGACATATTCCGGATATCTCTGTCTGACAGTCTCCCCGAAAGGCACATATATCTGCTGGAACGAAAGGACCTGCCCGAAAGCATAGCCGCAAGGAAGCTTAGGGAATTTCTTCTTGATAAATAAATTTGTTTTTTTGTTATTGAAATAATACTATTTTAGGAATAATATAATATTAAGAGCAATATTTAAATGATTAGAGGCGAGAATATTGAAATTTGATTTACACTGCCACACCAAAGAAGGCTCACTGGACTCTAAGGTTTCCGTTCAGGAATATGTATATAAATTTATGACGCTGGGCTATGACGGATTTATGATTTCAGACCACAACAGCTACAAGGGCTGCAAGGCGTGGGACAAACTCAAAACAGATCCGAGATACAGAGATTTTCACGTTATACGGGGAATAGAATATGACACCAAGGATGCGGGTCATATCCTCGTTATAATGCCCGACGACCTGTATATGCCCATACTCAAAATACGCGGTATGCGCTGCAGCAAGCTGATAAAGATTGTTCACATCTTCGGCGGAATTTTAGGACCTGCCCACCCGTTTGGAGTTGCAAGCTCCAGCGCGATGGGGTTCAAGCAGATGGATATGCGGCTGATACGCAAATTTGATTTTATCGAAACTTTTAATACCTGTGAGTCCGCTGTTTCAAACAGCAGGGCAAAAATACTTGCAGATGAGTACAAGCTGCCCGGCTTTGCCGGTTCCGACGCTCACGTCTGTGATTACCTTGGTATGGCCTGCACTGAAATTGATGCAGATATACGCGGCAACAATGACCTGATTGAAGCAGTAAAAAACCGCGTTCCAATCAGAGCCTACGGCATAGAGCGTGAGCAGACCAAAAAGGGAAAGCGCAAGGAGCACTGGATAGGAATTCTGGGCTTCAAAATATACAACAGAGGAATAGGAAAAATCATATTCCCTTACAGGAGGCTGCGGCACAACAAGCTGTTAAAGCCTATTGCATTTCCTCATATCAGAAGCAGAAAGAATATGAAAAAAGAGGCCCGCAAGGCCAGAAAAGAATCAGGACGGAGCTGTGATTAATCAGCTTCGCCCTTTTTTAGTCCATATATGTTTATTAATTAAAAGCCGCCATTTTGATATGCACGTGCTATCACATATGAAGGCTCATAGAATGCACTACAGTTGTAGTTATCTATAACATCACAAATCGGGTTATTGTACACTCTCAAAATGCCGTCTATATAGTCCTCATTTGCACCAAGTGTATCCACAATCAGCCGCTGATACACCTCACCCATATCAAGCGCTGTTGGAATAACATCTGCAAGTTCAGGGTCAACTGCGGTAATATCAAAATTACCCTCTGTCAGATTGTAGTCCCTAATCCAGTCATCAGCCACCTTATCAGGATTTTCACAGTGTAGAGTTTCAGCACAGCTTATGAGGTGATATAATCCGGTTCTTCCAATTGAATTTACGACATATCTGTTTCTTTGTTTCAGCTGTCTTGCTACCCGCTCAATCATATAGCACACAAAATACAGGTCATCAATGTTCTGTCTTGAGCAGTCCAGCATCTGCGCCGCTTTTTTCAGACCGTGTGGGTGAGCTTTAAATTATTGTGTGGGTAAAAAAAGTCCT
>URGK01000024.1 GCA_900547295.1 uncultured Eubacteriales bacterium | reverse complement strand
TCATTTTAATGTTTCCAGACTTTTCCGGTTCATTAAAAATAAAAGAATATGTTTAAAAAACAAAATTATGAATGATTGATTTTAAGTATTTGTTAATATTAGAAAAGGAGAAATTAACATGACAAACCAGGAAAGAGTTGAAAAAGCGCGTAAAGCTTTAGCTCAGATTGAAAACTACACTCAGGAACAGATTGACAAGCTAGTATACGAAAGTGCGAAAATCATCTACAAGAACGCAGAACCGCTAGCTGAAATGGCAGTAAAAGAAACAGGCCTCGGAAGCGTACAGGACAAGATCGCAAAGAACACTGACACTCCTACAGCTTTCTGGGATTACTTAAAAGATAAGAAATCAGTTGGAATCATCAACGAAGATCCTAAATTAGGACTTATTGAAATAGCTCACCCTGTTGGCGTTATCGCTGGTATCACTCCTGCAACTAACCCTACAGTAACTCCTTTAGGAAACGTTATGCACGCACTTAAAGGCAAGAACGCTATCATCTTCTGCCCTGCACCAAGAGCAAAGAAGACTTCAACAGAAACAGTTAACTTAATCAGACAGGCTATCGAAGCTTGCGGAGCTCCTGCAGACCTCGTTCAGATTATCGAAGAACCTACAATCGACCTTTCAGCTGACTTAATGGCTGCCTGCGACCTTATCGTTGCAACTGGTTCATCCGGATTAACAAAGGCTGCTTATGAATCAGGTACTCCTGCATACGGCGTTGGTCCTGGAAACCCTCCAGCAATCCTTGATGACGACTTCGACTTAAACGAAGCTGCAAAATTATCAGTAGTAGCTATCGCAAGTGACAACGGTATCCTTTGCGACGGCGACAACCTTCTTCTGTACCCTGCAAAGAAAGAAGCTGACTTCTTCGCAGAATTAAAGAAAGAAGGCGTTGCAGTATTTGAAGATGCTGCTGACATCGCTAAATTCCGTGAAGTATTATTCATCGACGGAAAAGCAAACCCTGGTTTAGTTGGTAAAGACACTGACGTAATCGCAGACGCTGCTGGAATCAACCTTCCAAAGGGAACTAAGGTTATCGGATTAAAGCTTGACCAGGTTGGTAAGGCTGACGTTCTTAACAAGGAAATCATGGGACCTGTAGTAGTTCTTAAGAACTATGACAAGTTTGAAGATGCTGTTGATCTTGCAATCAAGAACATGGAAGAATCAGGCGGAATCGGCCACACTGCTGGTATATTCTCAAACAACGAAGACCACATCAAGTACTTCGCAGAAAGAATTCCTGTAGCTCGTGTACTTATCAACCAGCCTACACCAGACGCTTGGGGACCATCAACAAACAACTTATCACCAGCTGTATCAGAAGGATGCGGAAGCTGGGGTAACAACATCCTTGCTGGAAACGTTGACTACATCCACCTTATCAACGTATCAAAGGCTGTATATCCTCTGGATATCGAATTACCAGATCCTAAGAAGCTTTTTGCTGACTAATAGATTACAGGTAATATAGATAATTACAGTAATATATAATATGGACTATACAATGAAAATGTAGAGTTTCTGCATTTTCATTGTTTTAATTAGTTAAGAATTCAATGCACAGGGGATTGCATTTATTGGACAATCTTGTGCTTGTATTCAATATTCTTTTTATCTTTTATTTTTTTGTACTTGACTATACAGGGAATAGTAGATAATATAGATAATTAGGAAACGATTAATACTTAGGAGGAAAATGATGGATTTCAAATTATCAAAGACACATTTGCTTCAGCAGGAAATGTATCGCAGATTTGCAGAAAACGAAGTTAAACCATTAGCAGAAGAAATGGATGAAACAGAAGTTTATAATCTTGAGCTTCTTGCAAAGATGCACAAATATGGACTTATGGGTATACCTTATTCAAAGGAATACGGCGGAGTTGGCGGAGATTACTTAAGCTATGCATTATGCATGGAAGAAGTATCAAAAGTAGACGGAAGTACAGGAATCACAATTTCAGTACACACTTCACTTTGCTGCTCATGCATCGATTCATTCGGTACTGAAGAACAGAAACAGAAATACTTAAGACCGTTAATCGACGGTTCAAAGACAGGTTGCTACGGCTTAACAGAGCCAAACGCAGGTTCAGACGCAGCAGGACAGCAGACACAGGCTGTTTATGATGAAGCAACTGACGAATATATCATCAACGGTGGTAAGATCTTCACAACAAACTCAGGTTTTGCAGATACTTGCATCGTATTCGCATTAACAGACAAGAAATTAGGAACTAAAGGTATCTCAGCATTTATCGTTGACTTACACTCACCAGGAGTAACAGTAAGCGAAAACATCAAGAGAATGGGTATCAGAGCAGCATCAAACTGTGAAGTATCATATGAAAACGTAAGAGTACCTGCAGCTAACAGACTTGGCAAAGAAGGACAGGGCTTCAAGATCGCAATGAAGGCTCTTGACGGCGGACGTATCGGTATCGCTGCACAGGCAGTTGGTCTTGCACAGGGTGCATTAAACGAAGCTATGGCTTACGTAAAAGAAAGAAAGCAGTTCGGAAGACCTATTTCAGCATTCCAGACAACTCAGTTCAAGCTTGCAGATATGCAGACTAAGATTGACGCAGCAAGACTTCTTACTTGGAGAGCAGCTTGCGTTAAGGATGCCGGCGAAAACTACGGACCAGCTGCAGCAATGGCAAAATTATTTGCATCAGATGTAGCTAACCAGGTATGCAGAGAAGCTGTTCAGTTAATGGGCGGATACGGATACTGCAGAGAATATCCGGTAGAAAGAGCATTAAGAGACGCTAAGATCACAGAAATCTATGAAGGAACATCAGAAGTAATGAAGATGGTAATTTCAGGATCAATGAAAGTAAAGTAGTAGTGTGAAAGGAGATTATACAAAATGAAAATAGTAGTATGCATAAAGCAGGTTCCGGACACAAACGAAGTAAAACTGGATCCTAAAACAAATAGATTAATCAGAGACGGTGTACCTAGCATCATCAACCACGATGACAAATCAGGTATCGAAGCTGCACTTCAGTTAAGAGAAAAAGTTGGCGGTACTGTAACAGTAGTTTGCATGGGACCTCCACAGGCTGACGTAGCATTAAGAGAAGCACTGGCAATGGGTTGCGACGATGCATATCTGTTATCAGCAAGAGAATTCGGCGGATCAGATACATGCGCAACAGCAATTATCATTTCAACAGCACTCAAGAAGATTGGATATGACCTTGTAATCACAGGCAGACAGGCTATCGACGGAGATACTGCACAGGTAGGACCGCAGATTGCAGAAAACCTTGGAATTCCACAGGTATCATATGCAGAAGAAGTAGATATCGCAGGTGACGTAGTAACAGTTAAAAGACAGTACGAAGACAGATATCATCTTATCGATGTTAAACTTCCATGCCTGTTAACAGCTCTTCAGGAATTAGCAGAGCCAAGATACATGCATGCAGGAGGAATCATCGACGCTTACGAAAAAGAAGTTAAAGTATTAGGCTTTGATGACTTAAAAGACGACTTAAACCCAGATTTCATCGGATTAAACGGATCTCCGACAAAGGTTGTAACATCATTTGGTAAAATGGCTAAGGGTGCTGGAACTAAGCTTGAGGTTGGCGCAGATGAAGCAGTTGCTGCTATCATCGCAAAGATGGAAGAAAGACACATAATTTAATGGGGAAGGAGTTTTGTTAAAATGAGCAAAGATTTATATGTAATCGCGGAACAGAGAGATGGCGAAATCGCTAAAGTCACTCTTGAACTGCTTGGCGAAGCAACAATATTAGCTGCAGACCTTGGAGAAAAAGTGTATGCAGTTTTACTGGGAGACCAGATAAAGGATAAGGCTCAGTCCCTGATCGAAGCAGGTGCTGACGGAGTAATCGTAATTGAAGATCCAATGCTTAAAGAATATGTAACAGAACCATATGCTAAAGCATTAACAGCTATGATTAAGAAATATGATCCTAACATCGTATTATTCGGAGCTACATCAATCGGTAGAGATATCGCACCAAGAGTAGCAGCAAGAGTACACACAGGATTAACAGCTGACTGTACACACCTTGACATCGACATGAACAAGTACTTCGAATTCTTAAAGGCTACATCAACAGCTGATACAGATTCAATCGAAAAGAAGCTTGGAATGGACGATGTAACATTAAAGATGACAAGACCTGCATTCGGCGGAAACGTAATGGCAACAATCAGATGTGCTGACTACAGACCGCAGATGGCAACAGTAAGACCTGGAGTAATGAAGAAAATCGCTCCACAGACTGGCAAGCAGGGAACAGTAGAAGAATTCAAGGTAGAATTCACAGATGCTGATATGAACGTAACTATCAAGGAAGTAATCAAGCAGACTCACAAGGCTGTAGATATTACAGACACAAAAGTTCTCGTATCAGGCGGAAGAGGAATCGGATCAGCTGATTTCTACAAGGAATTACAGAAGGTTGCTGACTTACTTGGCGGAGAAATCTCATCATCAAGAGCAAACGTTGATGCCGGCTGGATTGAAAAGTCAAGACAGGTTGGACAGACTGGTAAGACAGTAAGACCTGAGCTTTACATGGCTTGCGGTATTTCAGGAGCAATCCAGCACATCGCAGGTATGGAAAACTCAGAATGCGTAATCGCTATCAACAAGAACGATACAGCAGCTATCTTTGATGTATCAGACCTTGGAATCGTTGGCGACGTTAAGGTTATCATACCTAAACTTATTGACGCTCTTACAAAGTACAAAGCAGCTCAGTAAATCTAAAAAGCTATTCATCTGTCACAGAAATGTGACAGATGTTTTTATGTGATAAAAACAATATAGGAGGAACAATGGGCAGATATCTTAATGTCGGAATACTGCAGAGTGAATCTAAGGACAGCAGCTTCGATGAGAGCCTGAAGAGAATAGAAGAAAGCGTAAACAATCTGATGACAGGTATGAACAGGCCTGATATCATCGTAGGACCCGAAATGAATATAGGGCTGAGATGGAAGGGCGAAAGATCGGGCGATACAATTCCGGGCCGTGTTACAGACATACTCGGCGAGCTTGCAAAAAAGCACGGAATATATCTCATGGTCGGAAGTATGCTTGAGGTTCAGAGATTTGAGGACGGCACCAAAAAACTGTATAACTCCGTCCCTATTTTCAATCCGCAGGGTGAGCTTATCAGGGTATACAGAAAAATGTGTCCGTATACACCGGTAGAGGGAAACTTCACACCGGGAACTGAATATGTGACCTTTGAAATCAAAGAAAAAAAGACAGTCATAGGAGTGCTTAACTGCCATGACTGGTGCTTCCCTGAAATATCAAGAAACCTTGCTCTTATGGGAGCGGAGGTGCTGATAAGGCCTGCAATAGACCCTGAGGGTCTTTACAGCGTATGCAAGTCGATACCGTATACAAGGGCCTTTGAAAATCAGGCATATTTCATTTCAGTAAATATGGCGGGAGCATGGCTTGACGGATATGCCTATGGACATTCGGTTATTGCGGGGCCTGACGGAACCTGCATATATGAGGCAGGCAGCAGTCCTACGGCGCTTACGGTTTCACTTGACCTTAACAAAATCTCAGATTCAAGAAGATATGGTACGTGCCTTACAGAGCAGCTTATGAGACAGTACAAGCTGTTTAATTTCCCTATGCCGTACGCAGGACATGTGGGTGACGCACCGCTTTACAATTCACTTCCAGATGCGGATATGACACTTGAGCAGCGCGAGGCGCGAATGAAAGAAGAATTAGAATAATTTACATAGAAAATCAGCTTTTTACGGGCTGATTTTTTGTGATTAAGAAAGAAAAGTAAAAGTATTATGTATACATTACGAAAACTGTCAGAATGTCTTTACTTTTTGTACCTAAATGGTATAATCAAATCGAATCAAATAAATTTTTAACAAATGATACTGGTTACATTTATTTTTAAAAATATGGTATCAGGCAATGTTCCGGCAGGCTGCAGAGGATGTATTCAGTTACTCAGGCGCAGCGGACAAGCCCCCTGAAACAGTGCAAATTGAATTGCTTCAGGGAATCGGGACATCGGTATATATTATTTCTGACAGGGAATAATAGAGTGTTGTATAAGTAACCGCAAGTTGTCTGATATATACAAATGTTATGAAAATTAAGATATTTTTTTAACAATTTCATTACTTAGTTTTAAATTTTATTAACATATATTTAAGAGAGGTGGAGAATATGGATTTTTCGTTAACTAGAGAACAGAAAATGCTTAAAAAGTTAGCGGCTCAGTTTGCTGAACAGGAATTAGAACCGGTTGCAGCACAGGTCGACGAAGAACATACTTTTCCGGTAGAAAACTTTGCCAAAATGGCTAAGGTTGGATTCACCGGAATAGGCGTTCCAAAGGAATACGGCGGATGCGGCGGCGGAGCACTTGAAAAAGTAATCGCTGTATCAGAATTTGCCAAGAAATGCATGACATCAGCAGCATGCCTTTCAATTCATCTTATTGCACCGCATGCAATAGTTGCACACGGAACAGAAGAACAGAAGCAGAAATACCTTCCTATGCTCACAAAGGGCGGAGTTCTCGGTGCATTTGCATTAACAGAACCAAATGCAGGTTCAGATGCAGCAGGCGTTAAGACTACAGCAGTTTATGACGAAGCTACAGATGAATATGTACTTAACGGAACTAAGTGCTTCATTACAGGCGGAAGCCGTGCAGGCGTTCTTGTAATATTCGCACTTACAGAACCTGAAAAGGGAACTAAGGGAATGACTGCATTTATAGTTGAAAGCAGCTATCCTGGTTTCTCAGTTGGTAAAATCGAAAACAAAATGGGTCTTTGCGGATCAGAAACAGCAGAGCTTGTATTTGAAGACTGCAGAGTTCCTGCAAAGAACATACTCGGCAAACCTGGCAAAGGCTTCAAAATCGCAATGATGGCTCTTGACGGAGCAAGAATCGGTGTAGGAGCTCAGGGTATCGGCTGCGCAGAGGGCGCTCTTGATCTTGCTGTTAAATATGCTCACGAACGTGAACAGTTTGGCAAGCCTATTGCAAATCTTCAGGGTATCCAGTGGTATCTTGCAGATATGGCTACAAAGACAGAAGCTGCAAAGACACTTGTTTACTATGCTGCATACCTTGCAGACAACAAGCAGCCTTTCACAAAGGAAGCGGCAATGTGCAAATTAAACGCAGCAGAAAACGCTCGTTTCGTAACAAACCTTGCACTTCAGATTCACGGTGGATACGGATACATGAAGGATTATCCTCTTGAACGTATGTACAGAGATGCCAAGATTACTGAAATCTACGAAGGTACTTCAGAAATCCACAAAGTAGTTATTTCAAGAGCAGTATTAAGCGGTAAATAGGAGGGAGTATCATATGAGAATTTATGTTTGTGTAAAACAGGTTCCGGATACATCCGGTACAGTTGCAGTTAATCCGGACGGAACTTTAAATCGTGCTTCAATGCAGACTATCATCAACCCAGATGACCTTGCTGCAATGGAACAGGCGCTTTTATTAAAGGATGCAACAGGCTGTCAGGTAACAGCAGTTACAATGGGACCTCCTCCGGCAGAGGGAATGCTCAGAGAACTTCTTGCAATGGGAGCTGACGATGCTATCCTTATTTCAGCAAGAGAATTCGGCGGATCAGATACATTCGCAACATCACAGATTATATCAGCAGCCATCACTCATACAGGTCTTGGCGAAGACGATATGATTTTCTCAGGAAGACAGGCTATCGACGGAGATACTGCTCAGGTAGGTCCTCAGATTGCAGAAAAATTAAATCTTCCTCAGATTTCATACGCTGCTGAAATCAAAAAAGAAGGTTCAAAAGTACTCGTAAAGAGAATGTTAGAAGACGGTTACATGATGATTTCAACAGAGACTCCTTGTCTTGTTACATGCATCAACGACCAGGATATGAACCCTAGATATATGACTTTAAACGGAATTATGGACTGCTACAGCAAACCGCTTACAGTTCTTGACTTTGAAGCACTCAAGGACGAGCCTCTTATCGAGCTTGACAAAATCGGTCTTAAAGGATCACCTACAAACATCTTCACATCATTCACTCCGCCTCAGAAGGGCGTCGGCGAAATGCTGGAAGGTGCTAACAAAGACACTGCAGCAACACTTGCTGCCAAGTTATTAGAAAAACACGTTATATAGGAGGTAGGTTATGGCTTTTAACAGTACAGATTTAGCTGCTTTCAAGGATATCTGGGTATTCTGCGAGCAGAGAGAAGGTAAATTAATGAATACTGATTTTGAACTTATCTCAGAAGCAAGAAAACTTGCTGACGAAAGAGGTTCACAGTTAGTAGGTGTTCTTATCGGACACAACGTAAAAGATTTAGCTAAAGAATTAGGCGGATACGGCGCAGATAAAGTTTATGTATGCGAAGATCCTGCTTTAGAAGTATACACTACAGACGCTTACGCAAAGGTTTTATGTGACATCTGCATGGACAAAAAACCGGAAGTTGTATTATTCGGTGCAACAAACTACGGTCGTGACCTTGCTCCAAGATGCGCAGCAAGATTATGCACAGGTCTTACAGCAGACTGCACACACCTTGACATAGATATGGACAACTATGTTGAATTCCTCGAAAAAGCTTCAACATTAGATATTGCAAGCAAGAAATTCAATATGGAAGACGTTAACCTCAAGATGACAAGACCTGCATTCGGCGGACACCTTATGGCAACAATCATCTGCCCTAGATTCCGTCCTTGCATGTCAACAGTTCGTCCAGGCGTTATGAAGAAGGCTCCTTTCGATCAGGCTAAGGCTGATGCATGCGTTGTTGAATCATACCCTGTAACATTAACAGAAGCAGATTTAAAAACAAAAGTAGAAGAAGTAGTTAAAGCAACAAAGAAAATCGTTGACCTTATCGGTGCAGACATTATCGTATCAGTCGGCAGAGGTATCAGCAAGGACGTTGAAGGCGGTATCAAGCTTGCAGAAGAGCTTGTTGAAGCATTAGGCGGCGGCGTTGTAGGTGGCTCAAGAGCAGTTATCGACTCAGGCTGGCTTTCAGCAGACCACCAGGTAGGACAGACTGGTAAGACTGTTCATCCTAAAGTATACGTTGCATTAGGTATTTCAGGCGCTATCCAGCACAAAGCAGGCATGCAGGAATCAGAACTGATAATTGCAGTTAACAAAGACGCAACAGCTCCTATATTTGAAATCGCAGACTACGGTATCAACGGAGACCTGTTCAAAGTAGTTCCTCTTATGATAGAGGCAATTAAAGAGGCAAAAGAAGCTAAATAAGCTGTAGATTAAAATTAGTTAATTAGTTAAACGGAAAGGAATTTTAGAAGAGTGAAAAAGTTATTTGAAGGATTAAAAGTAGTAGACCTGTCATCAGCACTTAATGGACCGTTTTGCACAATGTTCCTTGCTGACTATGGTGCAGATGTAATTAAAGTTGAACCGCTTGGAGGCGACCAGTGTCGTGAATGGGGACCTTTTGATGAAAAGTCAGGAGAGAGCGCATTCTTCACTTCTGTTAACCGTAACAAGAAGAGTACAACTCTTAACCTTAAGTCAGAAAAGGGCAGACAGATGTTCTATGATCTTGTAAAGGATGCAGACGTTTTAGTAGAAAACTACAAAGGCGGAGTTACAAAGAAGCTCAAGATCGACTATGACACAGTTAAAAAAATCAACCCTAGCATCATCTATGCATCAGGTTCAGGCTTCGGTCAGTACGGACCTATCTCCCACAGACCTTGCTACGATGTAGTATCACAGGCAATGGGCGGTATGCTTTACCTTACAGGCTTCAAAGAGACAGATCCTGTAAAGGTTGGACCTTCAGTAGGTGACCATGTTGCAGGTATATACCTTGCAGTAGGCGTTATGATGGCACTTTACTATCGTGAAAAGACAGGAATCGGACAGCACGTTGACGTAGCTATGATGGACGTTATCTTCAGTATCCTTGAAAACGCTATCGTAAACTACACTGTAGGCGGGGAAATTCCTGAAAGAAACGGTAACATCGACCCTTCAATTTCACCGTTTGACGTATATAATTGTAAAGACGGTTTCGTAGCTATAGGCGTTGGAAACGACAGATTATTCGACAAATTCTGCAAGACAATGAACAGAGAAGATCTGCTTGAGGATCCTAGATTTGCAACCAACGATTTAAGACAGACAAACTATATTCCTGACTTAAAGGGAGCAATTCAGGAGTACTGCGGTAAGTACACAAAGAAAGAACTTGAAATTATTATGGACGAAGCAGGAATACCTTGCGGACCTGTAATGAATGTTAAGGAAATCATCGAGCACCCTCAGACTCAGGCAAGAGAAATGATGGTTCACTGCGAACACCCTACAGCTGGAGATCAGTACTTCCAGGGCTGCGTAATCAAATTATCAGAGACTCCGGGTAAGGTTGAGTTTGCTGCACCGCTCAAGGGACAGCACAACAGAGAAATCTTCGGACTTACTGAAGAAGAAGAAAAGCAGCTGAGAGAAGAAGGAGTTATTGCTTAAATTCATAATATAGTGTAAATATATAAGGAGGCATTATTATGAGAAAAGTATCATATTTAAGCTACAACATGACAACAGCAGATGCAAACAATCCTGACGGTATAGTTCCTGTAGGAAGACAGTTTGACTTCATCGGCGACGTTGAAACAGAAGAAATGATTTTAGTAGATGGTGACGAATCACTTTGCCTTGGATACACAGGTGTACAGTGCTACGAAGATGTATATGTAGGCGATATGATGGAATACAAAGCCACTCTTACTAACATCGGCAATACATCAAGAGACTGCCACATCGAAGTATTCAAGCTTGCAACTCCTGCATCAAGAGCAGGCGTTGAAAACCCTAAGACTGCTGATATGGTATGGTTTGACGAACCTCTGCTCTGCACAGAAGGTAATGTTAGACTTGTTGTTAAAAAACACCTTCAGAGAGGCGAACAGCCTGACGGAACAGTTGTAGAGCCTTGGGCTGACAACGAAGATTTCCCTGGAGCTGCTTTTGATCCTGCTCACCCTGAAGACATCACTTTCAGATACAGAATGTCAGACAGAGACGTTTTCTATCTTGGCGGCGTTGTAAACGGAGCAAGAAACATCACTCTTATGGAAGATACAGCTAAAAGACTTATGGCTAGAGAATTCGGCAACATGGGACATGTAACTGCAGTAAACAAGGTAAGATTATATGAACCTTGCTTCGCAGGTGACTACCTTGAATACCATGCAAGAATCAACAAGGTTGTAGGAGATAAGATTGAAGTTGAAGTTAGAAACTTCAAGTACATCGACCTTCCTGAAAACCCTGAGTTCCCAAGCTCAATAGACGTACTTCCTGAACCTAAGCTTTGCACAATCGTTCAGTTTGTATTCGAAACATATAAATAATTAATGTCTTTTGAGAGAGCAGACCTGTTTCTGCTCTCTTTTTGTGTCTTTTAATCCGGTTAGAACAATGATACAATATGATTTAAGAAGCAGGTAATTAAATATACTTGAAAGAGGAAAGAGATATGAAAAAGAGAATTGTGATAATAACTGCCGTAATTATTTCAGTACTGTAAATTATCGTGTTGGTTAGAGAAATCGAGCTATAAACTATCGTGTGGGTGAGGTTTTTCATCAACTGTAAATTATCGTGTGGGTTCAAATCAAAATCAGGCACTTAAAACAACCGCAAAATAGTTGTTTTAAGTGCTGTTTTGATTATTTTAATCTTTTACTTTATGGTATGAACCGCGCTTTCGCCTGTTCTGCCTGCAGTCGGATAGAGTTGAGGTGAGAGCATAACGGATATCAGGAGAAAGTGCATATATGACTCTTTTTCTGAAGCGTGAGAAGTTGCTTATTCCTCTTGAAACAGAAAGGTATGTGCGCAATTGGCTGTTAATGTTTTAGGTATATGCATTAGACAGCTTTCTATCGTTATACGGGCGCAGAAATGAATTGAGGATTTCCTCTTTCCATGTAAAAAGTATATTTGTGAATTCCTCATATTGTGTAATTCCACAGCGCCTGAATCTGTCTGAAATTTTATCGTAATGTGCAGCAGCTTCTTCATAAGAGTATTCCCTGTTCATTCTGCGATAGCTTTCTTTTAATTCATAAGCCTGTTTCAGCACCGGAAATGAATCAAACAGCATATCTTTTAAATCTCTCCTGTTAAGCCATGTGTGAAATCGCCGGTTATATACACGCTCATTATCAAGGTTGACATTGTCAGTAACAAGAAGCCGGCTCCATTTTTTAAGAAGATAATATGCATTGGAGCCATATTCACACTGATTCATAAGATCAATCCTGAGCCGGTCAAAATTGCTATGAAGATGCTTTACAACATGAAACGGATCTACAGCGGTAATGCAGTTTGGGAAATATGTTTTTGCCGCATCTTTGTAAGGTTCCCACATATCAATGGTCACATATTTGACTTTACACCGCTGTTCTTTTGGAAAGCCGGAGAGGTAAAGCGACAGATTCATTTTGCTTCTTGAATCAAGAATGTCATAAAGCGAGTGTTTTTGGTTATCAACAAGTATGCACAGATAGCCGGAATTGCGGCGGGGCAGTTCCTTTGAATGCAGTTCGTCAATTCCAAGGCATTCAGGAAGAGTGCGGGCAGGGATTATGATGTATGAATCAATATATGTACTTAGCTGGGTGGAGGATATATCAAGTTCATCAGAGATCATGGAGAGAGTGTAATTGAGATTGGCAAGGAGTCTCATAGCGTTTTGCAGAAGAAGAAAAGATGAATTGAAACCGGGAAAAGAAAAAGGATTTTTTTCTATGGCGGTTTTATTGCATTCTTTGCAGATATATCTGTTTGCATTGCAGCGGATAATGCCTGAATGATTCCTGACGGCAGGGTGTTTGATTAACCTGAGCTTATGCCCATGCCCGATCATTTTTCCGCCGCAGTAAGGACAGGTCATAGGCTTGCGTACCAGAGTTATATCATAGTAGATTGTATCACCGTCAGTGATAATGTCCGACTTTTTTATATCGGAGTTGCTTATATTAAGCATTAATGTGGTAAAATCGATATTAGGAATAGTGAATTCCTCCCTTCATGTAATATTTTTTATTAAGCAAGATAATCATAACATGAAGGGTATTTCTTTACCCACACAATAATTTAAAGTTCACCCACATGGCCTGAAAAAATGGGTAAAAAAAACCCTCATGATAATTTATTGTCCACCCACACCCACACGATAATTTAGAGCGCCGTTTTTCTTTGCACTTTGTAAGGCAGAATGTGCAGACAAATCATAAACGATGAAATGTTTAAAGGATAAACATAAATTACGATGAATAATGTTTATTCTTTGATATAATTGATATAGAATTAGAGTATACGGTAAGCAGGAGCTTACATATGATAATTGACTTGATTTGCAGATTAACTATAATTTGGTGATGCTATGTATTGTGATATGACTAAAGGAAACATCTTAAAAGGACTGATAATATTTGCTCTGCCTATGATGGCGGGCAATCTGCTGCAACAGATGTACAATATTGCAGATACAATTATTGTAGGACAGGTTGTAGGCAGAAATGCCCTTGCGGCAGTAGGCTCATCGTATACCATTATAGTGTTTCTCACTTCCGTTTTTCTTGGACTTGCCATGGGTGCAGGAGCAGTGTTTTCAATTTACTTCGGCAAAAAGGATATCAGCTTATTCAGAAGTGCGACAGCTCATTCATTTGTACTGATAATGCTGACCGCACTTGTAATAAATATCCTGATATATGTGTTTACAGACGATATTATGAAGTTTCTACAGGTTCCATCTGACATATATGAGCCTATGAATCAGTATCTCGATATAATTTTTGCAGGACTTGTGGCGACAGCTCTGTATAATTTTCTGTCGTGCCTGCTTAGAGCCGCAGGCAACTCGGTAACCCCTCTGTGGTTTCTGGGAATTGCGGCATTTCTTAATGTGGGGTTTGATATCCTGTTTGTAATACATCTTGACTATGGGATTTCAGGCGCAGCCTTTGCAACTGTCATTGCCCAGTATGTATCAGCCATAGGACTTCTCATATATACTTTGATATTTTGCAAAGAATTTGTACCTCGCAGAGATGATATTAAATGGAACGGTAAAATCTTTGCTCAGATATGCCACTTGTCCGTTATGACCTGCATACAGCAGTCTGTAATGAATTTAGGTATTCTGCTTGTCCAGAGACTTGTGGACAGCTTCGGCGCAGTTACAATGGCAGCATTTGCGGCAGCAGTTAAAATAGACTCCTTTGCATATCTGCCGGTACAGGATTTCGGCAACGCCTTTTCGACTTTTACAGCGCAGAACTACGGGGCAGGGCAGAGCAGCAGAATTAAAGAGGCTCTCAAAAAAGCCACAATATTAAGCGCTGCATTTTCCTCTGCGGCAGCAGCTGCGGTATTTATATTTGCAGAGCCGCTTATGCGCATATTCGTAAGCGCATCGGAAACAGAGGTTATAGCCGCAGGCGTCAGATATCTTCATATCGAGGGAGTGTTCTATGCAGGCATAGGCTGCCTGTTTCTGCTCTACGGCTTTTACAGAGCAGTAGAAAAACCGGGTATGTCGGTGGTGCTTACCGTAATATCACTGGGAACAAGAGTACTGCTTGCATATCTTCTGGCAGGAATTATAGGGGAAACCGGTATATGGATATCAGTGCCTATAGGCTGGCTGCTGGCGGATATTACAGGCTACGGCTACTGCATATTAAAACGAAAAAGACTTTTTTCAGACTGACATTACATATATGTTCTGATATAATGGGGGAAACAGTATAGATAGCTTATAGCTGCCGTTTCGCAGCGGAATGGAGGAAATTATGAAATACAAAATAGAGGGCGGCAATCTGCCGGTTGTAATATGTGAGCTTGAAGCGGGCGAAACCCTTATAACCGAGGGCGGCGCAATGAGCTGGATGTCACCAAATATAAGAATGGAAACCACCAGCAACGGCGGAGTCGGCAAGGCTCTGGGCAGAATGTTTTCGGGCGAAAAGCTTTTTCAGAACAGATATACAGCCGTAGGCGGAGGCGGAATGATTGCATTTGCATCAAGCTTTCCGGGTTCAATCAGAGCCTTTGAAATAGGACCGGGAAATGAGCTAATATGCCAGAAAGGCGTATTCCTTGCAGGAGAAGAAAGCGTTGACCTTTCAGTATACCTTAACAAAAAACTGGGCAAGGGACTCTTTGGCGGCGAGGGCTTCATAATGCAGAAGCTCAGCGGCAGAGGCACTGTTTTCGGTGAATTTGACGGACATATTGTAGAGTATGAGCTTGCGGCAGGTCAGCAGATAATAATTGATACGGGTCATCTTGCGGCAATGTCTGCAACCTGCAAAATGGATATCCAGATGGTGCAGGGAGCAAAAAATGTGCTTTTCGGCGGTGAGGGACTGTTTAATACGGTTGTTACAGGTCCGGGCCATGTATGGATACAGACAATGCCTCTTGCAAATGTTGCAGCGGTTCTGAGACCGTATATTCCGACCGGCAGCAACTAGACAGCATTTTTCCATTGCAAACAGGCCTGATTTTCTGTAAAATGGATATATTAATACAATGCGGAGGATATTATGGCTCAGTTATATTACAGATACAGCACAATGAATGCGGGCAAGTCCATAGAGCTCATCAAGGTTGCATACAACTATGAGGAGAGAGGGCAGAGGGTTATGACACTGCTTCCTGCTATAGATGACAGATACGGTGTAGGCGTTATAACTTCAAGGATAGGCATACAGCGTGAGGCTATGCTTGTCAAGGACGATACCAACATCTTAGAGCTGTTTCTCGCCGAAAAAGAAAAAGGCGAAATAGACTGCGTGCTTATAGATGAATGTCAGTTCCTCAGAAAGCACCATGTCGAAGAACTGATTGAAATTGTAGATACATTCAATGTACCCGTAATGGCATACGGCCTCAAAAACGATTTTAGAAACCAGCTTTTTGAGGGCTCCTATTATATGCTGATATATGCAGATAAGATAGAGGAAATCAAGACGATTTGCTGGTGCGGACGCAAGGCTACAATGGTAGCAAGAGTCGTTGACGGCAAAATCGTCAAGCAGGGCGAGCAGATTGTAATCGGAGGCAATGATATGTATGTGTCGCTGTGCAGGAAGCACTACAACGACGGCAGACTCGGCCCCGATGAGAGTAAGCCTGAATAATTTTTTAAAAATATAAAATTTGCCAGTTAATTTACAGACTTTTATATGAGTAAAAGTTTTTTCTCTGAAAAAAATATATTGTGGATAATAAATTTTCAGAGAGGAGCTGAATCAATTGAAAAAGACAAAAAGCATAATTGCAGTTATGGCGCTTCTGGCGCTGATGACATTTGCAGGTTGCGGTGAAAACGGCGACGATATGAACAATACAACAAAGACGCCGGGCAATACGACAGAGGATAATTACAACAACGGCACAGACGGTGACTACAACAGAAATGATGATGCCGACAAAAACCTCAAGGACGATGCCGCAGACAATCATAACGACGGTATGACCGACAATAATGCGGACAAAAGCGATACCAACAGAAACTAAAAGACAAAAAGGTGGCAATGCCGCCTTTTTGTGATAAAATACTAATATGAGCAGAAAAAACAGAAAAAAACAAAGACCGGCAGTTACCGGTATATTAAGCAAACACAAAAAAGGCTTTGGCTTTGTGATACCAGATGAGGGCAGCTTTGACAGAGATATATTCATATCACCCTCTGATATGAACGGAGCCATGGAGGGAGACAGAGTAGAGGTGGATTTAATACCCGAATACCTTTGGGAGCAGTCTCCTCAGGGCATCATAACCAAAGTGACAGACAGGAAACTCAAAGAAGTGGCAGGATTTTTTGACAAGGGCAAAAAATTCGGTTTTGTAGTACCTGTAGACAGAAAACATAATGAAGATATATATATACCTAAGAAAGCTTTCAGCGGCGCTAAGAACGGCGATATTGTAGTCGCAGCTATAACAGGGTATCCTGACCGCAAAAACAGCGCAGAGGGCAAAATAACGGGTATACTGGCAAGAGCAGGTGAGCCCGGAGGTGATATCAAGGCGATAATCCGTCAGAGAGGACTTTTCTTCACATTTCCGTCAAAAGCTGCGGCGCAGGCTAAAGCTATCTCAAAGGCCGGTGTAGGTGAGCAGGATATGGCAGGCAGGAGGGACCTTAGGGGAGAGAATATAATTACTATAGATGGGGCGGACTCCAAGGACTTTGATGATGCCGTATCGGTTAAAAGGCTTGACAACGGCAATTTCCTCCTGGGAGTTCACATTGCAGATGTAAGCCACTATATAGGCGAGGACTCGCCGCTTGACAAAGAAGCCCTCAAAAGAGGCAACAGCGTATATATAATCAATCAGGTTGTCCCTATGCTTCCAAAGGAGCTTTCAAACGGCATATGCAGTCTGAATGAGGGCGAGGACAGACTTACGCTGTCTGTTGATATGGAGATAACTCCGGAGGGAGATATTACAGAGCACAATATATATGAGAGTGTAATCCGGTCAAAGCACCGCATGGTATATACTGACGTGTCGGATATAATTGAGAATGACGACAGAGAGCTTGCCGCAAAGTACAGCGATATCTATGATATGCTTATGGATATGAAAGAGCTTGCGCAGATACTGCGAAGTAAAAGAGAAGCCGCAGGCAGTCTTGATTTTGATCTTGACGAGGCGTATATAACTCTTGATGAAAAGGGAGTTCCCGTAAGCGTTAACCTGTGCGAAAGGCGTACGGCAAACAGGATGATAGAGGAATTTATGCTTGCCGCAAACAAGACTGTGGCAGAGCAGTTTTTCTGGCTTGAGTTGCCGTTTGTCTACAGAGTTCACGAGAAGCCTGACGCAGAGAAAATGCAGGAATTCAGGACATTTCTGATGGGGCTTTCAATCAGACTCAAAGGAGAGGGCGGCAACATACATCCCAAGGCTTTAAATGAGGTTTTAGAGCAGGTTGCAGGCACAAGCTACGAGAATGTTGTAAATACAGTAATGCTTCGCTCTATGAAAAAAGCGTTTTATTCAACCGAGTGCGAGGGGCATTTCGGACTGTCGATGAAATATTACTGTCATTTCACTTCGCCGATAAGACGTTATCCCGACCTTATAATTCACAGGATAATCAAAGAATATCTGCACGGCGGAATTGACGATGAGCGGATAGCGGTTCTTTCCAAAAAAACGCAGGAGGCCGCCGAAACCTCATCTGTTACGGAGCGTGCGGCGATAGAGCTTGAAAGAGACGTTGAAAAAATGAAAAAGGCCCAGTATATGTCCTACCACATAGGCGAAAGCTTCGAGGGCGTCATAAGCGGGATTACAGGCTACGGAATGTATGTGGAGCTTGAGAATACAATAGAGGGTCTTGTCAGGCTTGACCGTATGTACGATGATTATTACGATGCCTATCCTGAGCAGTACAGGATAGTGGGGCAGAGGACAAACAAGGTATATTCTCTGGGGCAGAGGGTCAGCATAATTGTTTCCGATGCCGACTACTATGAAGGCACCATTGACTTCAGACTTTGCTGATGGCGTGGAGAATATCCCCTGCCTCATCGGCAAAAACAGGCTTTTTTGCAATGTCACAGAGGGAGAGTATTCCTACAACTCTGCCGCCTGATATTACGGGAAGCCGTCTTACACCGTATTTTGAAAACAGGAGTCCGGCTGTATGAGAGTCCATATCGGGGCTGGTGCAGACGGGCTCTTTTGTCATTATTTCTCCGGCCTTCATTGCGCTTCCAGCCATATGGCGAAGCACCAGATCCCTGTCTGTTATTATCCCCAGGATTTCCCCCTGGTCACTGCATACAGGTACAGCCCCTATATTGTTCTTTTTCATCTGCTGCGCTATTACTTCTGCGGCAGCAGAGGTATCCACGCAGCTTATTCCCGGCGTCATAAGATCCTTTACAAGCATTTCTTCTGTTTCCTTTCATTAAAAAAAGCAGCATATGATTATTCATATACTGCCCGTAAGGAATATATATTATTCATCAGTTTTTCTGTCTGTTAGGGTTCCAGAAGCTTGGGAAGAACAGCAGCAATATAGTGAAAAGTTCCAGTCGTCCTAAAATCATAAGGAAAGACATAAAAATCTGTGAAGCCGGACAAAACATTGAAAGATTACCGGTTTCGCCAAAAAGCCCCATGCCTATACCTGAATTGGATAGGACTGCAGCAGCAGATGTTGCTGTAGTTTCCAGATCAAGTCCGTCAAGTGAAAGAAGTATGCAGCTCCCTATAAATACTACAATATATACAATTATAAAGGTTGTTATCTGCGATACTATAGGCCCTGAAACAGCTTTATCATCAAGCTTGACGGCAACAACCGAGCGCGGATGTATTCTTCTTATAAAGCCTCTGAGAATAAGCTTTATCATTACAACTGCGCGTATGACCTTAATACCGCCTCCTGTTGAGGCAGAGCAACCGCCTATGAACATCAGTATGAAGAGAAGCATTCTTGACATTGCAGGCCACGACATGAAATCTGCAAATGTAAAGCCTGAAGTTGATATAAAACTTACAACCTGTGTAAAAGCATAGCGTAACGATTCTGTAATATTTCCATAGAAACCCGAAAAAGTGAGATTAAGTGAAATTAAAACAGTTGTAACAGCTATTATCCAGAAAAATGCACGAAGCTCCACATTTTTAAAAAAGTCTCCAAACCTCCGGTTAAGAAGCAGGAAGTACATATTGAAATTCATTGCAGCTAATATAGTGAACACAGTAATTACTATTTCAACATAAAAACTCTGATAAAAGGAGAGTCCCGGTGCCTGCGCCATTATTCCGCTTGTGCTTATGGTGGACAGGGTGTTTATCAGTGAATCGAAAATATCCATTTTTCCGCTTAAAGCAAGCATTAGAAATTCTATTGCAGTAAGCAGCATATACATAAGGTAAAGAATTTTGGATGAATCACTTATTCTGTTTGTTATCTTGTTCATTTTAGGCGCCGGAGTCTCTGCTTTTGCGATATGATGTCCCCCTATGCCAAGAGCCGGAAGAACAGAAACAACAAGAATCAGTATACCCATACCGCCCAGCCAGTTAGAAACAGCCTTATAAAGCAAAAGGCTTTTGAGCGTTATGTCCGATTTTAAAACAGTTGCTCCGGTAGTGGTAAAGCCTGCGGTCGATTCAAACAGCGCCTGAGAAAAACTGATATCCGAAACAGAAAAAACATAAGGGAAAGCGCCGGCAATACAGCTTACAATCCAGCAGGCTGCAACTATAAGATAGCCGTCTCTCGGTTTTACATAGTAGTCTCCCGAACGTATAAACCGGAAAGCCGTAAAGCCTGTCAGGATATAGGCAAGGCAGAATACGGCAAATACTGAAAGACATTTTGTTTCATTGTAAATAAATGCACAGATTACAGACGGCAGCATACTTATACCTGTTACTGCCAGAATCAGTGATGAAATTTTTAATAAAATACGATAATTTAAATCCATAATATCTTAATACCTGTCAGAATTCCAGAAATGTGGTGTGAAAAAAGCTAAAAATGTAAAAAGCTCAAGTCTTCCGGCTATCATAAGAAATGAAAGCACCCCCTTGGCCCAGCCTGAAAAAATATCAAAGTTCATAACCGGTCCGGTAAGATTGAAACCTGGACCTATATTGCCAAGACAAGTCATTACTGCAGAGATTGTGGTAATCATATCATAACCATCCAGCGAAACAAGAACCGAGCCGGCAGCAATCAGACAAAGGTACAGGAATGTAAAGCTTGCAACGTTGCTTACCAGATCATTTGATATACTGCTGCCCTTTATTTTTATTTTTATTACAGCATTAGGATGAAGTCTTGTGCCGATACTGCGCTTAACCAGTTTCAGCAGAACAAGTATGCGGAAAACCTTAATTCCTCCTGCTGTGGAGGAAGCGCAGCCGCCGATGAAAAACAGCAGGAAAATAAGTGCTCTTGCAAATTGAGGCCATATATCATAATCGGCAGTGAAAAAGCCTGTAGTCGTGATTACAGATACGACCTGAAATACTGAGTCTGTAAAGGCCTTGCCGGGATTGCTGTAACTGCCCGAAAAAACAAGGGTAAGTCCTATCAGTACTGATATTGTACATGTTATTATTAAATAAAGTTTAAACTCGGGATTGCCTATGAATGATTTTATGCCCTGTCTGAAGCCTGTAAAAAAAAGATTAAAGTTTATACCGCAAAGAAACATAAATATAATGATAACAATTTCGATATACAGGCTGTCAAAATGAGCAACACTGTCGTTATAGTTTGAGAAACCGCCTGTTCCTACGCTTCCGAATGTATGTATGGATGCATCAAACAGATTCATTCCTCCAAACATCAGAAGAATGATCTGCAGTAGTGTAAAGGAAAAATAAAGTATATAAAGCTGTCTTGCACTGTCAGAAAGCTTTGAACTGGTCTTATCAAAAGACGGGCCTGTGGATTCAAGCGCTATGTTCTGTTTGCCGGAATACAGCATAGGTATTACGGCAATTGCCAGTATCAGTATACCCATACCGCCAAGCCAGTGAGTAAAGGAACGCCAGAACAGCATACCCTGTGACATGGCTTCGATATCGGTAAGTACGGTTGAGCCTGTGGTTGAAAAGCCTGAGCAGCTCTCAAAAACAGCGTCTATATAGCTTGGCATATCTCCTGAAAGCGTAAGAGGCGCGGCACCTATGAGCGGAATAAGAATCCATATCAGTGAAACCACAAAAAAACCGTCACGTATGCGCAGATGAGTATCGTCGGGTTTAATTAAAGCCTTGAGCAGTGCTCCCACTAAAAATACAAAAACAGCAACAGCAAAGAAAATTATCGCATTGCTCTTTTCTGAATAGATGAGGGATACAATTGCAGGCAATATAAAGCAGATGGAAAAAACAATAAGAATTCCACCTGTTATATTTACAATGGCCTTGTAGTTCAGATTCATTTGAGTACACCCCTGAAAAATCCCAGTTTATCCTTGATGTTGATAAGTTTTTCTAAGTCCTCTGTTTCAGAAAGAAGCGAAAGAATCATTACGATATCTCCGTCCTGTATCTGTGTATTGCCGCCAGGAATTATAACCTGTCTGCCCCTGTGAATTGATGCTATGAGAATTCCCTCCGGAAGGTCAAGGTCGTTAAGAGGCTCAAAGGTTATAGGCATTCTGTCGTCTGCAACTATCTCTATAATCTCCGCCTGTCCCTGTATAAGTGTTGAGGACAGTATGTTTTTTGTTCCCTGAATGTATCTTACAATATTATTTGCGCTGATATCAAGAGGATTAAGCGCTATGTCAATACCCATTTTGGATATTATCTCCTCATAACTTTCTCTGCTGATTTTGGCAATAACGTCTTCTATGCCGTGACTCTTGGCGATAAGAGCAAGCAGCAGATTATCCTCGTCAAATCCGGTAGCGGTTATAAAGGCGTCCATCTCCTCGAAGTTCTCCTCTTCAAGAAGCGTCAGGTCTGTGGCATCGCCGTGAAGTATCATTACATTGTTTAAATGTGTAGACAGATAATGACATCTGTTTTTGTCTATTTCGATTATCTTGACGAATATTCCGAAGTCGGAAAGCTTGGAGGCAAGATAAAGTCCTGTTTTACCTCCGCCTATAATCATTACACGCTGAATATCGGTATATTTGCCTTTTTCAATGGTATGCTTGCTGAGAGCCGCTATTTCAAACTTCTCACCTACTATATACAGTATGTCGTCCTTTAGTATTTCTGTATCTCCGTGAGGTATGATAACCTTGCCGTTCCTGTCAATGGCGCCGATAAGCATATTCGGAAGCACATCGCCTACGTCGATAATCTTCTGGTTTATCAGCTTTGGAATTTTGTATGCATGACACTCAAGCAGTGATGTTTTGCTGCTGGTAAAAACACCGTTTGTAAGAGTGTTTTTTTCGATAAGATATTTGTATATCTCATTTGTGATAAGCAGGTCGGGGTTGATGACGAAATCTATGCTCATAACCTCTTTGATGAACTCAATCTGGTTCATATGCTCAGGATCACGAAGTCTTGCTATTACCTTGGAGCAGCCTAAGGCCTTGGCAAAAGAAGCTATAACGATATTCTTTTCGTCATTGCCTGTTACGGCAACAAGAAAATCATATGAACCTATATTATGTTCCCTAAGGAACGACGCGCTTTTGGCATTACCTGCGATGGTCATAACATCCATCTGCGTTGCAAGTCTTTCGAGCAGTTCTTCATCTTTATCTATTACGGTAATGGAATTACCGCCTGTAATCATTGATTCTATAACTCTAAGCCCAAGCTTGCCGGCTCCGACTATGGCTATTTTCATCTGGCACCTCCTGATGCAGTATTTGCAGTCTGCATAATTTGATGATATACTTCTATTAATAATACTAAGCCATTATACAACTGTGAATCGCAATTTGCAAGGTGTATGGTAAAAATGGGAGGCTTTATGAGAATAAAAAGACTTATAGGTGGCGAACTTATGGCAAACGGATATATAATTTCGGACAGAAGCGGCGGTGAATGCTATATTATAGATCCGGGCTATGATTATAAATATTATGTTGACTACATCAATAAAGAAAATCTGAAACTCAAAGGCATACTGCTTACACATCATCATTACGACCATACCGGCGCGGTGGGCGATCTCAAAAAAGTGTTTGATGTGCCCGTATGTATTCACAGCAGGGATATGAGCATAGATGTATACCGCAGGAAGCCCGATGTGTTTCTTGCTGACGGCGATGTGTTTATGCTGGAAGATGAGACTTTGCAGGTTATAAATACTCCGGGGCATACTCACGGAAGCGTCTGCTTTTTCTCAGAGGCGGGCAGGCTTGCATTTACAGGCGACACTATATTTAATGTAGACCTTGGAACTACGGAGCTTGCAGACGGCAGCATGCAGGAGATGAGAGAGTCAATAATCAATATAATAGATAAATGGAGCGATGATATTACCATATATCCGGGGCACGGCGATGAGTGCACCATGGGATATGTGAGGAAAATAAACAGAGAATTTTTAGATATAGCAGGTGAGAAAAATGACAATTAAACTTATAGCACTTGACCTTGACGGTACAACCTTAAACAAAAGCGGCAGGCTTTCTGCCAGAACAAAAGCGGCTCTTGAAGAGGCTATCAGAGGCGGCGTTCATGTGGTTATTGCAACAGGCAGAACATTCAGTGCGGTGCCTGAGGAAGTCAAGGCAATAGAGGGGATAGAATACATACTGTCATCTAACGGCGCAGAGATAAGAAATCTGCAAAAGGACGGTATGTGCATATATTCAAACTATATATCCGCAGAGGCTGTCGAAACAGCTGTGGCGGAGCTTAAAAAATGGGATTTTATGCTTGAGGTGTTTGTGGGCGGCATCGCGTATACCGACAGCGCGCACTATGAGCTTGCAAAGCAGGGCGGTCTGCCTTACAGAAACTCGCAGTATGTGGTTGATACAAGAAACCCTGTAGATGATATAATCGGGTTTACTCTTGAGCATAAGGACAGAATAGAGAATATAAATATAAATTTTGATAATCAGAGCGACCGTATGGCAATGCGTGAGATTTTGAAGAAGCTGCCTGATGTAACTCTGACTACGTCCTTTGACCATAACCTTGAGATAGGCGGGGCGACAACCAGTAAGGCTTCGGCTCTTGAGGCTCTCGGGGAGATACTGGGAGTTTCAAAGGACGAGATAATGGCCTGCGGCGACAGTCCCAATGACGGTGCAATGATGTCGATAGCAGGGCTTCCGGTGGCTGTGGGAAATGCCAAAGATGAAATCAAAGCGATGGCTGCCTATGTGACGGATACAAACGACAATGACGGAGTGGCGAAAGCGGTGGAGAAATTCGTGCTTGAGGGCTAGAGACACGACCGGCGGTAAGCACAAAAAATATTTTTTGATATAATCTGATTGTCATATATTAGTGATTGATTTTTTGAAAGGAAGCGAGGTTTACGATGAAGAATAATAATGCACTGTTTTACACTTGCAGCCTGATTGAATATATTGGAAGAACTATAAAGTAGCGCCGTTCTGCTGTTGTGAAATATCTTGGGGCAAATACCATAAAAAGAATATATAAATATGCAGATGTATTTCACTGTGACCCCATTGAAAAGGTTGCAGACGAGTTTATCAACCTTGTCAATAGCCTGACAGACTCATTTGATAATGTAGCAAAATGCAGATATGAGGTTCCGGATTACTGGACTATCGGTGAAGTATATGAACGCCTGATAGAAGATTTGGAAGAAAAAACGGAAGCAGATATTATTGATGTGTTAACAGAAGTTTATTCTTCCTGGATTGACAGTGCGATATCAAATTACAACACAGATTTCTACTATCAGCCAAGAGAATACATCTGTGAATGCTATCTGGAGGGAGAGGTTTGTGCATAGCACAATAGTAAAGGAGTAGCAATAAAATGAACATAAAACCATTAAACAGAGATTTCACGGTATGCAAGCTGACCGGTTACTCACAGGTTAACCTGTCAGCAGAATTCTGCTTTAAAGGCAGGACAGATGAGGAAAATTCGCTTGTATGCCTGACAGAGAATACGCCGGATAATACGATTGAGCGTGAGGACGGCTGGAGAGCTTTCAGAATAGAGGGAGTGCTGGACTTTTCACTGATAGGAATACTTGCTAAAATAGCAGTGCTGCTTGCAGATGAGAAAATCGGAATTTTTGTCGTTTCCACTTTCAATACAGACTATGTGCTTGTCAAAAAAGAAAACGAGCAGAGGGCTTTAGACAGACTGAAGCAAGAGGGCTACACCGTTATATAATATAAATGATTGAGGAGAAAACATATGCAAAGCAGAATGAAAACACACCAGTTATCAGAAGCGGAGATTAATGAATGATACCGTATATATTCCCGGACTGCCTGCCGGCAAAAAGTTAGAAAACATCTCGGCCAATCCGGATGTATGCTTCACCGTATATGAAATGAAAGGTCTTTTATATGACCCGGAAGAAAAGCCCCGTGATACAAATGCGGAATATGTAAGCGCTGCTATTCAGGGTCGCGTAATGATAATGAGAGCAAAAAAGAGGTACTGTATGAGATTATACGCAAGTATACGCCTCATCTTGCATAAAAAGATATACCTGATAATATGCTAAGAGGAACTGGGATAATTAAAATAGAGATTATTCATAAGAGTATAAATAAAGCACTGATATGATAACAAGATTGTCTGAAACTGTGATATTCGGGCAGTTTTTTCTTTTTCCGGCGGTATTTTTACCTGATTATTAAAAACTTTCATATCCCAATCAAAAACTTTGCTTTCTTTATTGACATTAAATGTAATTAAGAGTAATATAAGCAACAAAAGGAGAAAACTATGAATGGGATTAAAAAACTAGATATTACAGACAGCGAATATCCTGAAATTCTGAAACTGATAAAGGACCCGCCGACTTCACTTTATTATTCAGGAAATATAGAGCTTCTGTCAAACAGATGTATATCGATTGTAGGCGCGAGAAAGGCTACAGAGTACGGTCTTGAAACAGCAGAGGAAATGGGCCGCAAAACAGGTGAGGCAGGTCTTACCGTAGTAAGCGGCATGGCAGACGGCATTGATACGGCAGCTCACAGAGGTGCAATTAATACAGCAGGGGGAACAATTGCTGTGCTGGGCTGCGGCATTGATATGGAAACAGGAGAAAGAAGAAAAAGAGCTCTTGACAGAATAAGAAGCAGCGGCCTTGTCATAAGCGAATATCCAAACGGATATCCTGCATCAAAATATACATTTCCGAGGCGCAATCGCATTATAAGCGGGCTTTCGGCAGCTACAGTCGTGGTTGAGGCAGGCTTTAACAGCGGCTCTCTCATAACGGCAGAGCTTGCGGCAGAACAGGGAAGATGCGTATATGCGGTTCCCGGCAATATAGACAGCGGTATGAGCCTTGGAACAAACAAACTGATAAAAGACGGCGCTGTGCCTGTTGTTTCGATTAATGACATTTTAATCGACGCGGGTGTATATAATAATGAAGAAACAAAGAAGCTTGGAAAAGATGAAAGGCTGATATACGACATACTCCTTAAAAACGGTGAGATGAGGCTTGAGCAGCTTTGCAAAGCAGCGGGAAAACAGAAAAGCCTTGTCAGCAGTATAGTCACAATTCTGGAGATAAAAGGACTGGTATTTACAAGCTACGGAAAAATTTTTATTGCAAAATAACTCATTTGCAAATATAATCAGTTTTTGTAAAGAAAAAAATCGAGGAGGTAAATAATGGCTGCAGAGAAGAAGAAAACAAAAAAGAAAATTCTCGTGATAGTGGAATCACCGTCAAAAGCAAAGACCATAGGGAAATTTTTAGGCAGCAATTATAAGGTTACTGCATCGGTAGGACACGTGAGAGATCTGCCCAAGAGCAAGCTGGGCATTGACATAGATAACAATTTTGAGCCGCAGTATATATCAATAAGAGGCAAGGGCGATTTAATCAAAGCTCTCAAAAAAGAAGCAAAGGACGCCTCAAAGATATATCTGGCAACCGACCCTGACCGTGAGGGAGAGGCAATATCGTGGCATCTTGCATATATTCTGGGCATAGATCCGGCATCACCGTGCAGGATAGTATTCAACGAAATCACCAAAAAAGCAATCAAAGAGGCAGTCAAAAACCCAAGACCGATAGATCTTAACCTTGTGGATGCGCAGCAGGCAAGACGAGTTTTAGACAGACTTGTGGGTTATCAGATAAGCCCTCTGCTGTGGAGAAAAATAAGGAGAGGACTGTCGGCGGGACGTGTGCAGTCTGCCGCCCTCAAAATCATATGCGACAGAGAAAAGGAAATAAACGCCTTTGTACCGGAGGAATACTGGAACATAACGGCGGAATTCAAAAAAGGCAGGAAATTCTCCGCAAAGCTGGTTCAGTATCAGGGCGGTAAAGTTGAAATTCCCAATGAGGAAACAGCGCAGAAGATGCTGGCAGAAATCGAAGCCGGCAAATATACGATAAGCAAAATTGAAGAAAAAGAAACCTCAAGGAAACCGTATGCGCCTTTTACTACAAGTACAATGCAGCAGGACGCTTCCAACAAGCTGGGCTTTAACACCAAGAGAACGATGTTTGTTGCGCAGCAGCTCTATGAGGGCGTATCGGTTAAGGGGCACGGCACAATAGGTCTTGTTTCATATATAAGAACCGACTCTGTCAGAATTTCGGACGAGGCAAGGCTGGCAGCCAGAGACTATATAAAAGAAAACTTCGGAGAAAAATATTATTCCAACAACTATTATTCAAACAGAAAAAAAGAAGTGCAGGATGCCCACGAGGCAATCAGACCTTCATATATAGAGCTTGCGCCTGACGATATCAAGGACTCCCTTACGGCAGAGCAGTACAAACTCTATAAGCTTATCTGGTCGAGATTTATGGCAAGCCAGATGTCAAAGGCCGTATACAGCAGTATGTCTGTTGCCATAGACAACGGAGACTACGGCTTTAAGGCAGCGGGTTCCAAGCTCATATTCGATGGCTTCCGAAAGGTTTACGGAGCAGCCAAGGGCGAGGACGAGGATAAGATATTGCCTGAGCTTGCAAAGGGCGAAGAACTCAAAGCCACAGCAGTAAGGCCCGAACAGAACTTCACCCAGCCTCCGTCAAGGTTTACGGAAGCAAGCCTCGTAAGAGATTTAGAAGAAAAAAACATAGGCAGACCGTCAACCTACGCCCCTATAATCGGGACAATAGTAGAGAGAAGATATATAACCAGAAGCAAAAAAATGCTTGTGCCTACAGAGCTGGGATTTCTTGTGACCGATATGATGGAGCAGTATTTCAAGGAAATTGTAGACGTGGGCTTTACCTCCGATATGGAAGACAAGCTGGACGATGTTGAAGTCAAGGGCAGCGACTGGAAGCAGATTGTATCTGATTTCTATGAGCCTCTTTCAAAGGAGCTTGAAACAGCAGACAGGGAAATCGAAAAGGTTACAATTGAAGACGAGCCTACAGGAGAGCTGTGTGAACTGTGCGGCAGGCCGATGGTCAAAAAACAGGGCAGGTTTGGAGAATTCATAGCATGTAGCGGTTACCCTGAGTGCAAAAATACCAAGGCGATAGTAAAAGAACTTGATGTCAAATGTCCTCTCTGCGGCAAAAATATAGTGCAGAGAAAGAGCAAAAAAGGCAAGATTTTTTACGGTTGCAGTGGATATCCTGACTGCAATAATGTATACTGGTATAAGCCGGTAGATGAAAAATGCCCTGAATGCGGGTCACTGCTGGTAGAAAAAAAGGGAAAGGGAACCACGTTAAGTTGTTCTAATCCGGAATGTAAATTCACAAAATAACTTGGAGGAAATTTTTATGGTACAATTCCACGCAACAACAATATGTGCAGTAAGAAGAGGACCCGACGACATATGTATCGGCGGAGATGGACAGGTTACTATGGGTGAAACAGCCATTATGAAAAACGGCGCCAAAAAAGTAAAGAAAATATACAAAAACACTGTGCTTACAGGATTTGCAGGCTCTGTTGCAGATGCTTTCTCACTTACAGAGAAATTCGAAAGCAAGCTTGACGAGCACGGCGGCAACCTTAAACGCGCTGCAGTTGCGCTGGCGCAGCTTTGGAGAAGCGACAAGGCGGCAAGAAACCTTGAAGCACTGATGATAGTTGCAGACAGAGAAAGCCTGCTGGTACTGTCAGGTACAGGGGAAGTAATAGAGCCTGACGAGGATTTTGTTGCAATAGGCTCAGGCGGCAACTTTGCATATTCGGCAGCCAAAGCGCTGTTTAATCATACAGATATGTCAGCAGAGGAAATCGTAAGAGAGTCATTAAAAATAGCATCATCAATATGTGTATATACAAATGATCATATTTCCGTTGAAAAACTGTAGGGAGGGCATATTATGGCAAACACATTATACAAAATGACTCCTAAAGAAATCGTACAGGAGCTGGATAAATATATAATCGGGCAGGACGAGGCCAAAAAATCCGTAGCCATCGCCCTCAGAAACAGATACAGAAGAAGTCTGCTTTCAGAAGAAATGAGAGAAGAGATAACTCCTAAAAACATTCTTATGATGGGACCTACAGGCGTAGGTAAGACCGAAATTGCAAGAAGACTTGCAAAGCTTATGGACGCACCGTTTGTAAAGGTTGAAGCGACTAAATTTACAGAAGTAGGCTATGTAGGCAGAGATGTTGACTCAATGATAAGAGATCTGGTTGAAGCATCTTTAAGAGTTACAAAGCAGTCCAAGCTTGAGGAAAAATACGATATAGCAGATAAGATTGTTGAAGAAAAAATAGTCGAGGCTATAATACCGGGCAAAAAGAAAAACCCTGCCAAAACAGGCTCCAGAAATCCGTTTGACTTCATAATGAACAGCGGCGGATATCAGAGCCAGAAGCAGGAATACCTCGAAAGCCATCAGGAAAACAGCAGTGTAAGCGAGGACTCCGGTGTTGAATCAGCAAGAGAGCAGGTAAGAGAGCAGCTTCGCGCAGGACTTTTAGAGGAGCAGTATATCGAAATCGAGGTTACGGCAGCTCCAAAGGGCAACCAGCTTGATATGAGTAATGAAGGCATGAGCATTGCAATCGGCAACATATTCGGTGATATGATGCCTGAAAAGAAAAAGAAAAAGAACTGCAAGGTCAAAGATGCAAGAAAGATATTAAGAGAGCAGGAAGCCCAGAAGCTTATAGATATGGATCAGGTTACCGATGAGGCAGTCGAAAACGCCGAGCAGAACGGTATCATATTTATAGACGAAATAGACAAAATCGCAGCAGGCGGACAGTACCGCTCGGGAGCAGATGTGTCAAGAGAGGGCGTTCAGAGAGATATTCTCCCTATAGTTGAGGGAAGCGTTGTAAATACCAAGTACGGACCTGTAAGAACAGACCACATCCTCTTCATAGGCGCGGGAGCTTTCCACGTTGCAAAGCCGACAGATTTAATTCCTGAGCTTCAGGGAAGATTTCCTATCAGAGTGGAACTTGAAAACCTTACAAAAGAAACCTTTGTAAAAATCCTTACAGTTCCCGAAAACGCTTTGCTCAAGCAGCAGAAAGCGCTTCTTGAAACAGAGGGCGTTGAAATCGAATTTGCAGATGATGCAATAGATGAAATTGCAAATATGGCATTTCTTATGAATGAGCAGACCGAAAACATCGGAGCAAGAAGACTTCATACAATACTTGAAAAGCTTCTTGAGGATATTTCATTTAATGTGCCTGATGTTGAGGATAAGCATATCATAATTGACAGCGAATATGTTAAACAGAAATTTGAAGAAAAAATTCATCCGGAAGATCTGGACAGATATATACTTTAAGAAGACAGCAGCCGCAGATTTATGCGGCTGTAATTTTTACGGGCAGAAGTAATAAACTCTTTAGCTGCCTGCATAGAATATGCTATAATTATAATTATTGTTATAGCTATTTTTTTCTTGGTAAATTTCTCATTGCTTAATAAATATCCAAATACTAAACCAATACTAGTTAGACATAAACAACCAATAATATCACTTATATTTTCTAACATATTCTGCGAAACCTCTTTTCATTCTGAAAGACATTAGTTTTTCAGTTACACCATTTTTAAAAGTTATTGTATCATTTTTGATATTAACTTCTCTTACTTTTTCAACGTTGACAATACAATTTTTATGGCATCGTTGAAAATTTGGTTGTAGTTTGGTTAGTAGTTCTTTTAGTTGGGCATTTATTCCATATTCATTGCCATCGATAGTAAAAATTGTCGTTCTTTTTTCCGGAGAAACTTTTATATATAATATTTCGTCATAGGGTATTCGATAAGTAGAATGACAGTATTTGAAATTTAATACTTTCTTTTGGTTTAAGATGTTAAGAGCAGTCTTTAAACTTTTTTCTAATGTTTTTTCATACTTTGAAAATTTTGAAATATAGTCTAAGACCATCAATCTAGATTCAAAAACCAAATCTTGGCATTCATAATGAGATGTTAAAATAATTATAATACTATTCCAATCGTGTTCTCTAATTTTATCTGCAATATCTAATCCTGTGGTGCCTGGTAGCTCAATATCAAGAATGTAGATTTTCTGTTCGTCATTATTTTTAATAATACTCTCAAATGTAGAATTGTAACTTTTGAATCTTGTAATCTTGTAGTCATAATCGTAAGGCATCATTACTTTATTTACGATTAATCTAGTTTTTTCAACTACTTCGACATTATCATCACAAATTACAAATCTAATCACTTTGGTCACTTCCTTAGTTAAGTGTATTATAACACCAATTATTTTTTATGTAAACTAATTGGACACATTTTTATTTTTTTAATTTTGTTTTTTATGAATATTTTATTATGGTTTGGTTATAATATAATTGGTGCTGGCGATTTTATCGATAGTCTCAACGAT
>URGK01000023.1 GCA_900547295.1 uncultured Eubacteriales bacterium | reverse complement strand
AATATGCTTACAGTATCCGGCCAGCGCCTCGTCGATGGCGTTGTCCACGATCTCATAGACCAGGTGGTGCAGACCGGAGGAGGAGGTAGAGCCGATATACATACCGGGTCTTTTTCTGACAGGCTCCAGTCCCTCAAGAACCTGTATCTGCTCGGCATCGTAATTCTGATTTTGTTTTTTTGCCATTAAAATAGCCACCTCATTTTTATAAGATTATACCTGTTTATTGTATCATAAAATCACTCTTTTTACAAGATTTTAGCCTGATTTCGGTCTTTGGAAACATCAACATAAAAAACCTCGCTGTAATGCGAGATTTTTTATATCTAAACTTGTAAAAAATATGCGATATATATTGTATTTTACTTCTCTATTGTACCGTTTTTGATACGGTAGGTAATTCCGTCGGGAAAACTGTCTGCAACCTCCTCTGAAATTTCGGTCGTGGTTATAAAAATCTGAACCTTATTCAGGCAGTTTACAAGATATGACTGCCTGCTTCTGTCAAGTTCGGACAACACATCATCAAGCAGCAGTACGGCATCCTCTCCTGTAATTTCTTTAATAAGTCTTATCTCGGCAAGTTTAAGGGAAAGAGCTGCTGTTCTCTGCTGCCCCTGTGAGCCGAAATGCCTTATATCCACACCGTTGATGCAGATTTTAAGGTCATCCTTGTGCGGTCCCTTTGAAGTGGTGCGCTGAAACAGGTCTTTTTCGAGATTTTTCTCTGTTTCGGCCAGGAATTCCTCCCGCAAATTTTCACCATATGGTATGTTTGCTTCATACTCAACGGTAAGAGTTTCTTTGCCCGAGGTTATGCTGCTGTGAATTTCACTGCTTACTTCTTCTAATTTTTTTATAAAATCGTTTCTCTTCTTAATTATTTCAGAGCCGTACTCCGCCAGCTTGTAATCCCATATCCTGAGTATGTCCGTCTGTATGTTATCCTCTTTGAGATATGCGTTTCTCTGCTTCAGAACTTTTTTGTAGTTGTACAGGTTTTCATAATATAACGGCTTGAGCTTGCTTAGCTCCCTGTCTATAAATTTTCTTCTTCTGTCGGGAGAGTCCTTTACAAGCTTTAAATCCTCGGGGGAGAATATAACGACATATACTTTTTCGAGAAGCTCTGTCATTTTGCTTACTTTCACTCCGTCATAGGATATGTACTTGCTGTCAGGTTTTATAAGCATGGAAAAAGGCTGATCCTCATCGTCTGCCGCTATGACTGCATCTATTCTGGCATAATCCCTGTTAAAGTTTATGGTTTCTCTGTCTTTGCGCGTGCGAAAGGATTTTGCAAAGGACATCATATATATTGCTTCTATTAGGTTGGTCTTGCCCTGCGCATTGTCGCCAATTAGGATATTGACTCCCGGATGAAATTCCACCGACAGATTGTCATAGTTTCTGAAGTTTTCAAGCTTTAAAGATTTTACATACATTACTCTTACCTGTACCGGAATTATACTCTTACGCCTTTGCCCTTGCCTGTGATATGCTCTATATCTATTCTGACCATTCTCATGGCTGCCTTGGCCTTGTTGAAATATTCGATGCCGCCGTCATAATATTCATTGGAGTATTTCTCTATGATAGGAATGTGGCTCTGGAGCATTTCTTCAGGGTCCTCCACAAACGACGCCTTGCCGAAAGCTATAACGCTTGCGAAATCAGTGCCGTATTTTTCAGGAATAACATCGTCCTGAGCTATAACTGTGAAAGATACCTTAGGATTGTTTTTTATTGCATCCACCTTGTGGCCTTCCTTTGCGCAGTGGAAAAATATTTTGCCGTCACTGTACGCATAGCTTACGGGAACTCCGTAAGGATAGCCGTCATCTCCTATGACAGACAGTACGCCGCTGGTGCATTTGTTAAGTATTTTTTCTGTCAGCTCTGCTGAAAGCTGTCTTTCTTTTCTTTTCATTTCTCTGAACATAAAGCTACCTCCTTACTGTCTATTCATTCTATCATAAATATCTCACCTTTTATAAGGTATTTTAAAAGTTTTTAGCAGATTTCCAAGCTCCCTATATAAAATGCTCCAAACAAGGATAATCTCTACCTTGTTCAGAGCATTTCAATACTATCTGTTATTTACTTTTAGACAGCTTGGTCCAGACTCTAGCAGCATATTTGCACTGCTTAAGCTCTGTCTGCGCAATCAGTTTGCCGTCATTGTCATAAACCGCAATGCGAGCCTTGTAATAATATCTGGTACCTTTAGTACCCTTTGTGTTGATATAATAGTTTTCGCTCTTTGCAGTCATAAGCCTGTAGCCGGATGTTTTCTTTGTTGAACGGTAATATTTATATTTTACCGTATATCCGTCAGGAAGTTTATCTGTAATTGAGGCAACAACATTAATTCTGATATTTTTCTTTGAAGTTTTCGCAGAGCGAGCTTTTAAAGTCATATCATTTAACGCTTCTTTTACCTTGCTGTCAAGTTCTTCCTTAGTAGGCTCTTTAATTTTATCCTTGAAGATAACTTCTACCTTATCTCCCGGTTTTAAACCCTTAACCTCTGTAACAGCTCCGATATCTTTACCGTTTACAAGAACCTTATCAACTTCCTTACCCTCATCAGGTGTGATTTTTATTGTTGTTCCATCATCGGACAGGTCTGTCTTACCTCCGTCACCTGTAGTTATTTCAGGTTTCTGTACCGGTATTACTATACCGCCGCCACCGCCGGAGGCCGGTTTCGCCCAAAGGACGATCGTGCCGGCCAGCTTGTTGTAGTTAGCCAAGTCGTTTGGCGTAAAGAGCCATCTGTATGCTGTGCCTTGTTCAACCGGCGTATCATCTGCCAGCGTAGTCGTCTGATTCTCCGCATCGACCCAAGCGATCGAACCCGGTGTCGAGAATAGATTGCTGCCCTCAAGGCTGGCAGTCAGCCCTGCATCCGCCAGCCTCTTGCCGCTCGCTTTGATCTCTGTATACTTCGGCGCGCCGCTCGGCGTTGCCTTGTTGATGGTTACCTTGATGTTCGTTTCAACGGCTGCATAGATGGTTGCATCGTTCGGTGTAAAGACAACGGCCACACTGTCATTGCTGTCTGCAACAAACTTGGGAGCAGTGGTCTTAAAGCCCCATGCACCCTCAACGGTGTTGCCGTTAAAGGTAGCCGTACCGGTGATCTTGCTGTCGGGAATGGCGTTGCCGTCATAGGTGACGGTGATGTCCTTCGCGGTGACAGTGGGAGTATCCTTGTCGGTCAGGGTGATGACCAGATTGACGGTGGAATCCGCATAGTTGTCAGAGCCGATGGTCACAGGCAGGGTGACGGTATCGTTGGCCGCACCGCCGGTGATAGTAAACTTCACCGTGCTGCCAGTCATACTGGCAGTGACAGATGCAGAGCCGGTCGTGCTTTCAGAACCCTTAGCGTAGGTCAGATTGCCTGCATCCTCGGGCATACCGGCACGGCCAATGTCCCTGCTCTGCTCAGTGGTCACACTGAACTTCTGGTTGATGGTGATATCCGGCAGGTCGCGAGCGTCAGCCTTGCCGATGGAGTAGGTCTGCTCCTTGTCAGCAGGCAGCCTGTAGTTGCCTGCCTGTGCGCCAGTCAAGCCGGTGGCGGTGACGGTATAGGGGCCGCCTACAGCGGTCTGATCGCCGCCGGTGACGGTAACATCGACCTCATCGTTGCCGACCTTGTTGCTTACCGTGGCAGTTACAGTCTTGCCGTCATTCCATTTACGATCTGTAATATTTCTCCAATCGAGGGTCACATCCTTGGCATCCAGCGACCAGGTTTTTCTGGCGGTTCCGGTGTAGTTGCCCTTGCCCTCGATAACCAGTGTGTTCTCGCCCACATTGATCGCCTTGTTGCCGCTGACAACGGCGTAATCATGGCCTCCGGCTATTAGAGAATAGGTACCATCCATAACAGAGGAGATGGCCACATCCTGCTCGCTGCCGTTATAGGTTGCCTGTTGGCCGAGGTTGATGGTCACGCCGGAAATGTTTTTCGGGGCGATGGTGAAATTCGCCGTGCCGGTGTGGATCATGATGTCAGTCTCATACTGCACCTTCACGGTGTAGTTGCCCGCGTCGGTGGGAACAGTTGTGCTGAAATCGCTGCTGCCCTGAGCGGCATAGGTGACCATTGCCTCTGTACCCGCCATCACAGGGTACTGTGGCGTTTTTGCGTTCTCTCCGTAGGTCCAGTTGTTCATGCTGACGGAAATATCCTGCACTTCCTGCTTGGGCTGGAGCGTAATGTTCACAACCACCGGAACAACCGTGTAGTTCTTGCTGGTCAGATTGACCGTGATGCTTCCCAGCGTTGTTCCCGTGATGCTCGCCAACGGACGCATGGTAACGTACAGCTTGCCGTTGTCCCATTTGGTCGATTTTACAAAGTTAACGTTTGTAGAGATGCCGCCATATGTCGTATTCGGCTCTAAGCCGCCGCCATGCGGAATATTTTTCAGCGCCTTGGCAATATCCACATCATATATGTACTCTCCCGATACCGGATATACGGTCAGCGGCACCTCAAGGCTGACGCCGTTGTTGGCGTGCTGAGCCTTTCCGATGGTCAGGCCCCATTCGCTGGTGGCCGCATTGATGTTATCGTCTCCCGCAAAGACCGCTTCAATGATGTAATCGCCCGCGTCAGTGGGATTTTTGCCCAGCGCATCGCCATTCTTGACATAATCATTGCCGTTCTTCGTGGCGTTATACCAATTAAACTTAAGTTGGTTAACCGGAATCAGATTACTGGGTTTGCCGTCGAGATAAATCGTCAGCGAAGTGGGATTCTGAATCGCACTACCACTAAACACACTTTGTGCTTGCGGGTAGCCCTGCCAGCTTCCAACACTCGGCGTAGCCTTTGCAATGGTATACTCCACGCTGGCGGTCTTGGCATTTTTACCCTCGCCCAGGGTGATGCTGGCGGTGTAGGTGCCCGCGTCGGTGGAGGCGGCCCCAAGGGGAGTGCCGCCCTTTGTGTAGGTGATGGCGTCCTCATTCACTGCCAAACCCTGCCAGCTGTTTTCTGTCAGCGTCGCTTTTTCGCTCTGACCGTCGCCGTAGGTTGTGTGTGCAGGCTTGTTGATAGTCACGCTGCCGCCGTTGGCGTTGCACTTGCTGCATGTGGCAGTGATGGTCGCGCCGCTTGCCGTGTACGTCCAGCTATGCTGATGCCGGGTCACGGTGAACGGCTCGCTGTAGCACTGGTAGCCGTTGTCGCTCCGCACATCAACGCGGTATTGGTAGATGCTGTTTTCCGGCAGATCGCTGATGGAGAGCGTCTTGCTCTGCCCGCCGGTATGCGTCGCAGCATTAACAGCGCTGAATCGCGTGGTCCATTCGTTATTTGATTCGTTAAACAGCTCCCACCAGTAGTAGTAGGTGACGCCCTCTATTTCTGGCGCGATTACCGCAGTCAGCGTGATCTTGCCGTCCGTCGCAAACGCCGAGTTTCCGGTGTAGCCCTCATCGCTATTCGGATAGATCTTCTTGACCACGTAGGGCGCTTTTTCAACGGTGACTTTTGATAGGCCTATATTGGCGTTGGAGACCCATGTGTTATCCTCTTTTTTGTAAGCGTACCCCTCCGCCAGCAGCGCGTAGGGCTTGACATAGTTGGTGCCGCTCGTGATCTCGCCGTAGCTGCCGCCGCTGAGACTGGCACTGCTGCCGTCGTTCATGACATCCACACGGCTGAAGGTGCCGTTGCTCAGCGAAAGCTTTCCGCCGTTCTTCGCCGTGACAATGGCGAGCTTCGTATTCCCGTCATTGACGGTCAATTCCGCGTCTTTGCCGTCCACCGTCACATAGAAGCCTCCGTTGCTGCCCGTGACCGTCAGAGAAATGCCCTTGGCGATGAGGTCCACATCCTTGGCCCTTTTCCCGCCGGTCGCCAGCGTCACCGGCCCACGGGTCAACTCATAGGCGGTCCGCTTCCCGTAGACATTGCCATCCACATTCTGATACAGCGTGATGGTCTTTGCACCGTCCGCCGCGTTCGCCGCCTCGATGGCAGTGGCAAAGGCCGCGTACCAGCTCGTCTTGCCGCCGACGGTCAGCGACGCCGTCATCTGTCTATGACAGCCACTGCAAATGCCGGTTTGCGCATCCACAGTGTGGGCATGGGTCTTCACAGTCACATTGTAAAGTTTTGAATCTCCGCTGTTCGATATGGCGTTACCGCTCTGATCGTAGTAAGCCGCGCCCTCCGCCAGCAGGTCGGCGAGTTTGCGGTCGCCGCTGGTTTTGATTATCGTAAATGTGCCGCCGGAGAGCTTGACTTTGGTGGTGTTAAAATCCGCGAAGGCAAACGTGCCGCCGGAGATCGTGCCCGTGACATTGTAGTCAAACGTAACGCCGCCATATTTCTTTTCACAATTAAAGCTGCCGCCGCTGATGTTCGCGGTGCTGCTACCATTGAATTCGACAGGACCATCGAAGGTACCGCCCTTGGCGTTCAGCGTGCCGTTCACCGTGACGCCGGCGTCGGTAAATGTGACGCCCGCCTCCACCGTCGCCGTGCCGTTGATGGTCGCACCTCTATAGCTGCCGCTGGCAAAGGTCACATTCGCGTTTTCAGCGACCGTCACATTCTTGGCGGTGTGCGTTCCGCTCTCCAGCGTCAGCGTGCCGGTCAGCATTATGTAGGTGCCGTAAGGCATATCCCGCAGCAGGGTCAGCGTCGGCTCGGTGCAGCCCTCATTGCTCCAGCCGTTCAAGGTCTGGATGGCCTCTACATAGCCGTTTTCCAGCGCGCTGTCTTCCGTGAAGTAGGCAGTCTTGGTCGATCCATCGGTGGTGCTCTGGGCGGTAATTTTCGTGTACAGGTTCTTGTTGCACACAGAGCACACGGGGTTGCTGTCATCGGCGCACTGATGGACGCACTCCGGGAACTGCACCTTGTACGCTGTATAGCCGGTCAACTCTGCAATTTTGGTGCTCTTATCAACGATGCTCCATGTACCGTCCTTTTCGCCGTACAGCTCGCACTTCGCGTAGGCGGTTCCCAGCAGGTCATTAACGGTGAGGCTCTTGCTCGTCGTGTTATCCGTGAACCCGCCGATGGTGCAGGCGTTTGTATTGCCCTTCCACAGCTTCAGGCCGTAGCCCGTACTTGTGGAGCCATGCGCAGCATTGCTTAAAACCAACTCGCCGATTTCGCCGCCAAAGCGCTCCAATGCGCCGCCGGCCTGCAGCTCCACGCGCGAAATCTTGCCGGTGTAGGAGTCGTCAACCGCCAGCGTTCCGTTGGACGCAACCCAAAACTTGACATTGAGCGCCTGCGTTCCGCCGCCCTTGCTGGAATCCTTGACCGTCAGAGTATTGGGCTTGTTCCCGCCTCCGACATGAATGTAATAACGCCCGCTGCTGACAGTTTTGCCATTCAGATCCAGCGTCGCTGGGTAGGTATCAGAAGAGCAATTTCCTGTGAGCGTCACATCCCGCAGCAGCGTCACGGTGCTGCCTCTGGCTGCATTAAACGCCTCCGTCAGCGTCTTATAATAGGCGCTATCGCCCACGCGCGCGTCGAATTGCGTTTTGCACTTCTTGCAGGTGTAGCCGGTATCGTCCATCTCGTGCGTGCAGGGCACAAGATAGACCTTGCCGTCCTTGCCCAGACTGGTCTCGCTGTCGGCGGCGTCCGCCTTGAAGTTCTCGGCGCGGAGCGTCACGCCGCTTGCCGGTTCGGCGATGGCCCCATGCTCTATGCCTTCACGCACGCCCACATGGATGACCGAATTCTCACTCAATTCGCCTGATACAAGAATGGGCAGCTTCCAATCAAAATTGGCGTAATAACCGGCCTTCACCGAGCCGGAAACAGTGAGCTCAGGAGTTGTTGTTTCCTTTCCGTCGTAGTAAACGTCATATTGAGAGTTGTCGGTAACGGTAGCATCGGTGAGGGTAATAGCGCCCTTTCCATAGATGCCGCCGCCCTCATAGGTGCTGTTGTTTCCGGTGATCGTCACATTCTTGACGGTTACCCCTCTCTGCGAATAAATGCCGCCCCCGTGGCCATAACTTGTATTTCCCGTGGCGGACGCCTTGTTGCCGGTGATCGTGGCGTTGGAGATCGAAACATTGCCGGCGTTAAAGTGGATATAGATGCCGCCGTCGGATGCGCCTGCGGTGTTGTTGGAAATGGTGCCGCCGTGCATGGTGAAGTTCGGCGGGTCGGTCTGATTCGTCGTGCCGACAAGGAACACACCGCCGCCGGAGCTGCTGTCTTTTTTATTACCGGTAATCGCTCCACCATACATGGTAAAGGACGAGCCGGTCTTAATTTCATTATGTGAGCCAATCTCTACACCGTTTACAAAGCCGGTAATCGTGCCCCCATAGAGGTTGAATGTGCCGCCGTTGATGGACACGCCGCTCCCGTTTCCGTTGCCCTGGAGCTTGCCCGTGCCGGAGCAGTCAGTCAGCGTCAGCGTCGCGCCGCTGCCGACGGTGATTTTGCCGCTGATCGTCTGCCCGTTCAGGCAGAGCTTGACGTCGCCGGTCACAGTCCAGTTCGCCGATACGGACTGCGTCAGATAGTAGCTGCCCGCAGAGTCAGGCAAATAAGTTGTTGCTGTCCACACTGTTCCAGCATTATCATGGGTATGACCGTTAACATCTGCAATACCACCACAAACACAATGGTTAGTATGTCCATTCTCTGTACTAATTTCATTCTCATCAGAATTTGTACTGAGAGTTACTGTCTTGTCAGTACCCCCCCTATTTACTTTATTCTGGAATGTTTTAAATTCTTCTACAGTATTAATCTTAAAAAGATTATCTGTACCTTTTTCAGGTATATTACCTTCATTTGCCCACACGCCTGCAGGCATCATACTCAGACATACCGCTATAGTAAGCAGTATACTAAATATTCTTTTTCTCATTTAGTTTAATTCCTCCTTAACCTGTGTAATTTAATATATATCAATCCCTGTTATCGGGTATCAGTCTATAAATTCTCCGGCACCAGTCTGAGTTTCTTGGCAGCAGTCTTTGCCTCACTTCTGCGTTTTACATCAAGCTTGCTCAGAATATGGCTTACATGAGTTTTAACTGTAGGCAATTTGATATCCATAATCTGGCCTATTTCCGCATTGCTTTTATCTGCGCAGATAAGATGTAAAATCTGCAGCTCCATCGGTGTAAGAGCTTCACCTAAAGCAAGACGCGTCTGAAGAAAATGCGGATAAAATGCCGCCTGCGCTCTCACATCTGTCATAAGTCTGCGGTACCATTTGCTGTCGTTTTCTGTACTCAGAGCCTCAAGAAGCGGTAAAACAGCAGTTCCGTAAACACTGACTGTCCTTATAAACTTGAATTCTTCCGCTGTTTTAAGAGCCTTGTTCAGAGAGTCTTTCCATTTATCTTCTTTTTTTCGATACAGCGCAATTGCTTTAAGTACATACAGATGAATACTGTCGATATGCTTCGCACAGTTCTCACAGTATAATTCCAGAGGAGAAAGTGTCATCAGGGCGGCGTCAGGCCTGCCGTCTGCAAGCTCTACCATAGCCTGTGTAAAATACTGATATCGCTTCATAACGTTTATGTGCATAGGATCACGCGGCGCTTTTTCTCTGTACCATTCCTCCGCGCTGTCAAGGTCACCGCTGTGAAGCGAAATACGGCACAGCACAGCATCCATATTAGGCAGAAAACGCGTCCGTCTTTCTTCTTCAAATTGATCTCTCAAAGATCTGATTGTCCGGCAGGCTTCATCACTCTTGCCGTTTGCAAGCTGGCTTCTTGCAATCAGCCCGCCCACTGCAAATTCCATATCCGGTGTTCCCTTCTGCCTTATTTCATTTAAAGAAGGTATTAAAGACAGTACTCTTGCTGAAACATCTTCGCCCTTTTCAAATTTACTTTCGGCAATTGCACATTCTGCGAGGCCTACACCATCTTTTCGTAAAATTGCCTCCACAGGAATACGAATTGTTTTGTAGAGCAGATCGTCTTTTTTACTCCATATTGAAAAATCCTTGCCGCCGTTCATAATACTTGGAAGTGCGCTGGTAACCGAAAACGGCGGAAGTATAATTTCTTTGTTTGTAAGCATATGAAATACTGCCGGAATTATATTTGTCAGATTGTCTACGCCTCGCTGCGGAAGCGAAATATCAAGCCATGCAATTTTGCCTCTTGCCTGTTTGCCTGCGGCGTCTTGCCTCCTGCAGCGATTTAAAAATTCCTGAAGCTCCTGATACCATTTTTCCGAGCCGGCATAGTCCATGGCTAAAGCGCAAAGCATGCTCATTCCCTGCATCAGCGAAGGTGAAGCTAATATTTCTTCTTCAGGCAGACTTCGATAATATTTTTCCATTTCGCTGTAATGACCCATTCCCGGGTGAAGCTCCGCATTACGCACCAGAAGTTCAGAAACTTTGGAATGATCATTGCCCTTGGTATAACAGTCAAGAGCATGAGCATAATCTTCTTTAAGCTCATAATACAGACCGCCGCGGCCAAAAAGCGCTCTGCGTTTTTCTTCTGTATATTCCTGTTCAACTTTCCATATAAGAAAGCTTCTGAACTGAGGCCAGAAACGAAAACGCTGCACATCATCATATAGAAGCATTGTTGTTTTGCGAAGCAGCCAGTCAAGTAACTTCCCTGCATGCGGATCGCCTGTTACCATTCTTGCCATTTCAAGATCAAAGCTCTCAAAAGGTGAAAGCTCCAGTAAAAATCTGCGCATAGGTAAATCAAAACGAAGAAATACTGCTTCCTCAAAATATGTATATACTTCCTGAAAAGCCTGAGCTGCAATTTCCATAGTGAAAGGTCTTCCGCCTGCCATAAGTCTTGCAGTAATCATTACGCCAAGAGGATATCCTATTGATTCCTTTAAAATACTGCGTATTTCACTGTCTGTCGCCTTAACATTGTATGTTTCAAGCAGCTTCTGAATATCATCAAAGTCAAACAGCAAATCTTCTGCCTGCAGCACAGTCATAAGTCCTGTGTATCTGAAAGCCGTCAGATATCCCGGCGGTACTCCTCGTGAAAGCAGTACAAAACGACGTTCCGGCTCTGAACGTATAAGTTCGCACAGAAGCTGTCCGTCAGACTCATCCTGCATAAGCTGTAAATCATCAATAAGTAAAATATCCCATTTCTTTTTTGCAGAAACAGATGAAAAATCTGCTGTATCTGCATTAAGGCGAAGTATCTTTTTTCCTTGCAGTAATGCATCAGCTAATACTGTTTTGCCAAAGCCGCAAGGCGCGCTTAAAAAAAATATTCTTCCGTTTTTTATGAATTTATTAAACTTATCTGCTATTACAGGTTTAATTATAGTGTGTTCAGGCACAATAGCCTCCTTTTATCTCTTTATTGCATTCTAATATATTATAATCAGGTGCTTAAGTAATGTAAATCGTTCCAAAGTATGAGGGAATTTAAAAAAAAGCCCCGAAAAGAGCTTCTTAATTAAAAATTTTTATAAACCTATTATATTTTTTCTATTTCCTCTTTAGATAAACCTGTGTATTTAATAATTTTATCTATAGGTTCTTTATCGTTCTTCATGGCCCTAGCCATCTCAATCTTTTCTGCAGCTCTGCCAGAAGCCTCGCCCTCTGCAATACCTTCCTCTTTTGCTTCAGCAATCATATATTCCAATGTCACCAGTCTTTCCCTCCATTCAGGCGTGTTGTATTTCTGTACACGCTCATCAATACCTTCAATCAGTTCGCTTCCTACCTTGGTCGGGTCATTTATATATTCATAAAATGACCTCAGTTTGTTCAACAGTATTTTACTTGTCCCACCATTAAAATGCAAGTCATTCTTGCGAATATAGCTTTCTACGACATACATGGGCTCGCCAAGCCCCAGATAGTCGAATGTGCAAATGAATATCACATAGGTATTTTTAAGATCTTTGAATCTGCCACCTTTTTCAAGGCAGTCGGTATCCATGAGAGCCTGATAATATCTGTTTCTTTTTTCAAGATCATGCTTATTGGTTGTCTGCATTTCAATGTCAATCCATTTGTCTGCAGTTTTCACATATGCGTCAAACCTGACTCCTCGCATATCTTTTCCGAAATCAAGATATGCCTGCAGCGCTATCTCCAGCTCATCTTTTTCTTTTTTTTCATCAGGCGAAGAATTCTCTGACGCTGCTATTTTTACCTCGCCTATCTCCTCATCAGGAATTATGAGCTCTGCAATTCCTTTACAGATATCAGGATCTCTCATTACCAGAGCAAATATAAAATCATTTGTAAAAGGTTTAAAATCTTCCTTGTTTTGTGCTCTTTCATTCTGTTGTTTCTCTTCTGTCATTGTTTTTTCTCCTTTTATTTTTGTTTTCATAAATCGAAAAACGCACAATAAAAAACCGCTTAAGCTGAAACTTAATTCAGCCTAAACGGCTTATCTGTGCATCTTTACAAATTTTCTATGCTACCATTTTACTACACCTTATTTTTACAGTTAACTCCTTTTTTATTTTTTTCTGTAATTTTTTTAATCCGTTGATATTTAAACGTTTGAAGCATTTCACTTGACAAAAACAAGATTTTAAATCAGTAAAATTTTTTTACCTAGTTCGATGAAATTCTTACAGGCAGTATCAGGTACTCATATAGATTTCCCTCAATAGGCTTTACCAGAGCCGGCGTTATGCTGGTATTAAGCTCTATTTTTACATACTCATCATCTATAACCTTGAGAGCGTCCAGCATATATTTTGAATTGAAGCCTATTTCAAGATCTTCACCTGTTTTTTCCATTATTATTTCTTCCTTGACATTACCTTCTTCCGATTTTGAAGTAAGAGTAAGCAGGTTGTTTTTGATATTTATTCTGATAAGATTGTTTTTACCTTCCTTTGCAAGAAGTGATGCTCTTTCGATACTTTCAATCAGCTCGCCTCTGCTGATAGTAACAGTAGTGCTGCAGCTCTTAGGAAGTATATCTCTGTATTTAATGAATTCACCCTCAAGCAGCCTGAGTATTATATGTGTTGTATCAACCTTAATGAATGCTTTTTTCTGTCCCAGTGATATTTTAATATCCTCTTCTCCGTCTGATTCAGATATTATCTTATTTATTTCATTTAATATTTTTGCGGAAATTATGATATTGTTGTTTTCAGCGTTTTTCATAAGTTCTCTGGTTACAGCCATTCTGAATCCGTCAAGAGCAACCATGTTGATATAGTTTTCTTCTATTTCTATTAAAACACCTGTAAGCACTCCCTTTGATTCATCAATGGTTGCGGCAAATGATGTTCTTGATATCATACTCTTGAATATTTCTCTGTCAAATGAAAGCTCATTTATGTTTTCTTCTTCGTCGCTGAGATTAGGAAATTCCTCTGATGAAAATCCTATAATTTTGAATTCTGATTTTGAGGTTTTTATCATTATGACATTATTTTCTTCTTCCTCTATTAATATTTCTTCATTTGGAAGCTTTCTTACTATATCTCCAAACAGCTTTGCAGGTATTACAACCGAGCCTTCCTCTATGACATTTACATCTATGGCCTTTTCGATGCTTAAATCAAGGTCAGATGCTGAAAGTATCAGGCTGTTTTCTTCGGATTTCAAAAGTATACCTTTTAAAACAGGTATTGTTGTTCTTGTGCTTACCGCTTTTGAAACGATATTTAATGCTTTTGACAGTTTCTGCTGGCTGCAAGTGAATTTCATTTTTTTCCTCCAAAATTCTATTATTTTTATTAATATATATTAGTAGTAATAGTAGTAGGGGCTGTGGATTTGTGGATAAGTACTCAAAAGCCCTGTAAATTCAACAGAAATTATTATTGAATTTCTGTTAATAAGATGTTTTTTTATGTATTTTTGTGTGTGGAAAACTATTCTTCGTTGATTACAGTGACAAGCTCATTGACAATCTGCTTGGTTTCATCATTGAATTTAATTTCATCCCTTATTTTTTCGTAGGCATGAAGAACTGTTGTATGATCTCTGCCTCCGAAGTATTCTCCTATCTTAGGAAATGAAAGCTCTGTCATCTCTCTGCAGAGGTACATTGCTATCTGTCTTGGGAAAGCTATGGCTCTTACGCGCTTTGAGCTTTCCATATCGGCAAGCTTTAGATTGAATTTTTTGCATACCTTCTTTTTGATAAGGTCAGGTGTAATTCCCGAATCTGTATTTGAAAGTATATCCTTTAGTGTATCTTTTGCAAATTTTATGTTTATGTCCTCGCCCATTAATGTTGAAAAGCTTATTATTCTGTTCAAAGCTCCCTCAAGCTCTCTGACGTTGAACTTGATTTTTTCGGCAATCAGGCTTATTACCTCCTGAACATCATCGTTGAGCCTGATGCCTTCAAGCTCTGCTTTTCGCTGAAGTATTGCAACTCTTGTTTCATAGTCGGGAGCCTGTATGTCCGCTATGATGTTCCATTCAAAACGGGAACGCAGTCTTTCATCAAGATTTACAAGCTTGTTTGGGGCTCTGTCACTTGATATTATTATCTGTCTGTTGTTTTCGTAAAGAGCGTTGAATGTATGGAAAAGCTCTATTTCTGTTGAGTCCTTACCTTCTATAAACTGTATGTCGTCTATGAGAAGCACATCCTGATTTCTGTATTTCTCTTTAAATTCTTTTGTTTTCTTTTTATTGTTCTTGGTATCTCTGATAGCATCTATAAGTTCGTTTGTAAACATTTCCGAGGAAACATAAAGAACCTTGAGATCAGGGTGATGCTGCATTATGTAGCAGCCTATGGCGTGCATAAGATGTGTCTTGCCAAGACCTGAGCCTCCGTATATAAAGAGGGGGTTGTAGGCCTTTGACGGTGACTCGGCAACTGCAACTGCCGCAGCATGAGCATATTTGTTGTGATCTCCAACAACAAATGTATCAAATGTATACCTCGGATTGAAATAGAATTCCTCTGTATATTCTTTGTTTTCTTTTTTTGGTTTAGGTGTATCTGTAGGTATATTAAAGGAAACCTTGAGAGGTTCGCCGAATACTTCCTGTATGTTGGTTTCAAGAAGCTTAAGATATCTTTCGTTTATTACCTTTACAAGAAGCGCGTTAAAAACTTCAAAGTATATTATTTTGTTTGTTTCGTCTACGGAATTAAAAATCAGAGGCTTAAACCAGGTGTCATAGCTGATAGGTGTTAAATCCGCTTTGATTTTTTCAAGTGTTTTGTTCCATTTTTCCAGTTGTTTCTTTTTATCCATTTTCACATCTCCAAAATTACTGTATATATAATATCAAAAAAGTTATCCACAGACAATTGCTTTTTTTAATAAAGCAAAAAAACTTATTTAGGGGTATTTATACACAGGTTGTGGAAAAAGTTGTGAACATTATCAACATTTAAATCTCAAGGGGTTTGAAGTAATATAAAAAGTAAATTATGAACAAATACGTTGACATCGGCAGTCTTTGAATATATAATATATAGGCGTATCTATGCCTTTGGAATTTAGATGGCATAAAATTAAATTTTCAATTCAGGAGGAAAATAACAATGAAACAGACTTATCAGCCTAAAAAAAGACAGAGAAAAAAGGAACACGGATTCAGAAAAAGAATGAAGACTAAGAACGGTAGAAACGTACTTAAGAGAAGAAGAGCAAGAGGAAGAAAAGTTTTATCAGCATAATAAAACTTTAAACAGTATTTATTTAAAGGGCGTTTGTTTGATGCTAAAAAAAGATGTTTTAAGAGGAGCTAAGAATTTTAATAGCGTTTACAAAAAAGGCAGATCTGTTGGTGACAGATATATTGTGCTATTTTATAAAAAGAATGGTCTTCCTTACAACAGAACTGCATTTCTGGCAAGCAAAAAGGTCGGAAACAGCGTAGCAAGAAACAGAGCAGCCAGATTAATGAGAGAAAGCTGCAGACAGATAAGAGATACTTTTAATACGGGATATGACATTATATTTATAGCCAGAAACACTATTAACGGCAGGAAATGTCAGGAAGTATTAAAATCAATGAAGTCTGCCGCCAGAAGATCCGGAATTATAAAAAAATGAAAAGAGTTTTGATTTTTTTAATAAGGGGATATCAGAAATTTATATCGCCTTTATTTTCTGCCAGATGCAGATTTTATCCGACATGTTCGGTGTATTTTATTCAGGCGCTGGAGAAATACGGATTTTTTAAAGGAAGCTTTCTCGGAACTAAAAGAATTCTCAAATGTCACCCTTTTAGTTCCGGAGGCTATGACCCTTTAAAATAATGGAGGAATTTAATGGGAGTAATTGCAAAACCGATAGGTGCACTATTACAATTAATTTACAATTTTGTCGGAGTATATGGTGTTGCTATTATAATACTTACAGTAATAGTTAAGTGCTGCCTTTATCCGCTCTATGCGATGCAGACAAAGAGCACGGCATCAATGACAGATATACAGCCGAAGGTAAGAGAAATCCAGAAAAAATATCAGAATGATCAGCAGATGATGAATCTGAAGATGCAGGAGCTCTACAAGGAAGAAAAGTTTAACCCTATGGCAGGCTGCCTTCCTATGCTTATCCAGTTCCCTATAATCATGGGACTGTTTGCGCTGCTCAGAGATCCGCTGAAATTTATGGGTACCGATAATGACATTCTATTTGCGGTACACGATGCGTTTTTATGGATGACCGACCTTACCCAGCCGGATAAATGGATACTTCCGCTTGCTGCAGGTGTGGCAACATTTATATCATTTACAATGACTCAGGCTCTTACGGGAGGAAACGCCGCAGGAGGAGCTGCCGCTCAGACAAATGCAATGATGAAGGGTATGAAATACATATTCCCTGTAATGATTGTATGGATGGCAAGAACATATCCTGCAGGCTTATCAATTTACTGGTTCGTAAGCCAGATAATCCAGATTTTCATTAATCTGCGTTTAAACTCCATCAGAAAAAAGATAAGAGCAGACAAAGAAAATAAAAAGAAAAGAAAATAGTACGTTACTATTTTACCGGAGGAAAAATTAATATGGACTTTTCAGAAAAATGGGGAACAGATATTGACGAAGCTGTGAAACTGGCTTTGGCAGATCTGAAACTTACTATAGATGAAGTCGATGTCACAGTATTAGAAGAACCGTCAAGGGGATTCTTTGGAATAGGCTCAAAGCTTGCAAAGGTAAGAGTTGAACCTAAAAAGAAAGCTGAACCGGTTAAAAAAGAAGAAACAAAAAAAGAAATCAAAAAAGAAGTTAAACAGGAAGCTGTAAAAGAGGTTAAAAAACCTGTTATAAAAGAAAAATTCGAAGTAACACAGAGACCTGATAATTTAGTGGACATCGAAGATTGTGAAGCTCTGACTTTCCTTAGAAACGTGGCAGAGCAGATGAATTTAAAACTGGACATAAAAGCTCAGGGTAACGATGACAGTCTTTATCTTGATATAACCGGTAATGATTCAGGAACCATTATAGGTAAAAGAGGACAGACTTTAGATTCAATACAGTATCTCACAAGTCTTGTAGTAAACAAAAATAAAGAAAAATATATTCGCGTTATAGTTGATGCAGAAAACTACAGGGCAAAGAGAGAAAAAACTTTAGAGCAGCTTGCAAACAGACTGGCTGACAAGGTTATAAAGACAAGGAAGAGTGTCAGACTTGAACCTATGAATCCGTATGAGAGAAAGGTTATTCATGCAACTCTTCAGAGTAACCCGGGTATAATTACCAGAAGTGAAGGCGAAGAGCCGTACAGAAGGGTTATAATTGAACTTAAACGTTAAAAATGGCCCGCATATTTGCGGGCTTTAATCTTTTTTCGGGAGAAATTCAAAATGGAAGAAACTATTGCTGCTATTGCAACAGCCTACGGTGAGGGCGGAATAGGAATAATAAGAATAAGCGGTGAAAACGCGCTTGATATTTTAAATCAGGTATTTGTTCCTTTTAAAGAAAACAAAATAAAAGAAAGAAAACTTACATACGGCCATATCAGAGATAAAGAAGAAATAATAGACGAGGTAATGGCAGTATATATGAAAGCTCCTCATACCTACACCAGAGAAGATGTGGTTGAGATAAACTGTCACGGCAGCATAGTATCATTAAGAAAAACTCTTGCGCTGGTGCTTGCAAAGGGCGCGAGAATTGCAGAGCCCGGTGAATTTACAAAGCGCGCATTTTTAAACGGCAGGCTTGATCTGTCACAGGCGGAGGCGGTAATAGATTTAATCAGGGCCAGAACAGACAAAAGCTTTGATGTTGCGCTGAAACAGCTTGACGGAAGCTTTTCCGATGAAATCAAAAGCATAAGAAAAAATCTTGTTGATATTCTTGTAAATGTTACGGTAAACATAGATTATCCCGATGAGGATATAGAGCAGCTTACCTACAGCAAGTTAAAAGATGATTTAATGGCAGTCAAAGCTTCTCTGGAAAAAATAATCAGCACTGCAGACAGAGGCAAAATAATTAAGGAGGGGCTTAACGTAGCCATAATAGGCAGGCCGAATGTAGGCAAGTCATCTCTTATGAATGCGCTGCTCAAAGAAACAAGAGCGATAGTTACCGAAATACCGGGAACTACCAGAGATACAATACAGGAGCAGATGAGCATCAGAGGAATTCCGGTACTTCTGACAGATACTGCGGGAATAAGAGAAACAGAAGACACCATCGAAAAAATAGGAATAGAAAAAAGCAAGGAGTCCTTTAACAGGGCGGACCTTGTAATATTTATAATAGACGGTTCAGAAAAAATATCAGAGGAAGACAAGACTCTGATGGAATACGTTGATAACCGTCCCTGCATAACCCTTATAAACAAAACAGACAAGGGTACAGTTGCAGACGAAGAAGAAATAAAGGAAAAAATACCTCAGGCTCAGATAATACATACATCTGTGCTTAAAGGTGAGGGAATTACAGAAATAGAAGAAGCCATTGAAAATATGGTATACGGCGGACAGGCAAAGCAGCAGGACAGCCTTATGGTTACAAATGTCAGACACGAGGAGCTTTTGAGGCAGGCAGACTCTGCTGTAGCTGATGCTCTTGAAATGACGGATATGATGCAGCCGCTGGAATTTATTGAAGTTGATATTAACAGAAGCTATGAGCTTCTTGGAGAAATAATAGGAGAGACAGTTGCAGACGACATCATAAATGAAGTTTTTGCAAGATTTTGTCTTGGTAAATAGGAGCTTACTATAATGGAAAAAATCTTTATGGGAGAATACGATATAATTGTTGTGGGAGCAGGCCACGCAGGCTGTGAGGCCGGACTTGCAGCAGCAAGAATGGGCAACAGAACGCTGGTACTGTCGATAAATCTTGAGGCAGTTGCAATGATGGCGTGCAATCCGTCCATAGGCGGCACAGGCAAGGGTCATCTTGTCAGAGAAATAGATGCCCTTGGCGGAGAAATGGGCAAAAACATAGATAAAACATTTATACAGAGCAAGATGCTAAATACTGCAAAGGGACAGGCGGTATATTCTCTCAGAGCGCAGGCAGACAAGCACAAGTACCATCAGGAAATGAAAAAAACTCTTGAGGCTCAGGAAAATCTGGAACTCAAGCAGGCAGAGGTTGTAAGCCTTGAGGTTGAGGAGGGCAGAGTATGCGGTGTTTTAACAAGAACAAATATACTGTACAGGGCAAAGGCGGTAATTCTGGCAACAGGAACATTTCTTGCCGGCAAAATCTTTATAGGTTCCGCAGTTTATTCAAGCGGTCCCAACGGACTTGCGCCGTCAGTTGAGCTTGCGGAAAATTTAAGAGCCCTGGGGCTTCCAATGAGAAGATTTAAAACAGGTACTCCTGCAAGAGCTCTTGCAAAAAGCCTTGACTATTCAAAGATGGCAGAGCAGAAAGGTGATGAAAAAATTCAGCCTTTCTCATTTATGAATGATAATATAGACAAGGATCAGATTTCATGCTGGCTTACATATACCAACAAACAAACCCATGATATAATCAGAGCAAACTTTTCAAGGTCGGCTCTGTTTGGAGGACAGATAGAGGGCATAGGTCCGAGATACTGTCCGTCAATAGAGGATAAGGTAAACAGATTTAAGGACAAGGAAAGACACCAGCTCTTTATAGAGCCGGAGGGACTTGATACAGAGGAAATGTATATACAGGGAATGTCATCGTCACTTCCCGAAGATGTGCAGTATGATTTTTACAGAACAATTCCGGGACTTGAAAATTTAGAAATAGCAAGACCGGCATATGCTATAGAATATGACTGCATAGATCCTTTGGATATAAAATTAAATCTTGAAAACAGGCATATAAAAAATCTTTTTTGCGCCGGACAGTTCAACGGCAGCTCCGGATATGAGGAGGCTGCGGCTCAGGGACTGATGGCAGGAATTAATGCATCACTGTTAATAAATGGTAAAGAACCGTTTATACTTGACAGATCCGAGGCTTATATTGGCGTTCTAATCGACGATTTAGTGACTAAAGGTACTATGGAGCCTTACAGAATTATGACCAGCAGAGCGGAATATAGGCTGCTTCTGAGGCAGGACAATGCAGATTTAAGACTGACAGAGCGCTCTTACAGGATAGGATTGGCAACACAGGAACGATTTGATAAAGTTATAAGTAAAAAGCAATCAGTTGAAGAAGAAAGAGAAAGATTAAAAAACACCAAAGTTACTCCTGCAGAGATAAATCCGCTTCTGGAGCAGTGGGGTACTACCAAAGTAGAGGGAAGCATCAGTCTGATGGAGCTTCTCAAAAGACCGCAGGTTTCCTATGCGGGACTTGCAGCAGTGGACAATTCAAGACCTGAGCTTGCGCAGCATATAGTGGATCATCTGGAAGTGCAGATTAAATATGAGGGCTATATCAGGAAGCAGCTTCAGCAGATTGAAAAATTCAAAAGACTTGAGGATAAGAAATTAAGCGAGAATATTGATTACTCACAGATAGAGGGGCTTAGAATTGAAGCAAAGGAAAAGTTGGAGAAATTCAGACCTCTTTCAATAGGACAGGCATCGAGAATTTCAGGCGTATCACCGGCTGATATAAATGTACTTTTAATATATCTTGAAAAACACAGAAGGAGAAACAATGGAGCTTCTAATTAAAATTCTGAAAGAATATAATATTGAGCTTACAGACAAACAGATAAGTCAGTATGCTGAATATATGGAGCAGATACTTGAATATAACGAGCATATAAATCTCACGTCTATTACAGACAGAGATGAATTCATTAAAAAGCACTATGTGGACTCAATTCTGGGCGCGCTTAACGATGAATTTCAGGCGGGAGAGATGATAATAGATGTGGGAACCGGCGCGGGATTTCCGGGAGTTCCCCTTGCAATACTGTTTCCGGAAAAGGAATTTGTACTCCTTGACTCTCTCAACAAAAGACTCAAAATAGTAAGTGAAATATGTCACAGCGCAGGTATAAACAATGTCAGAGTGCTTCATTCCAGGGCAGAAGATGCAGGGAAAAACAAGGAATACAGAGAGCAGTTTGATATATGTATATCAAGAGCGGTTGCAGATCTGTCAGTACTTTCAGAGCTTTGCCTGCCTCTTGTCAGAGAGGGAGGATACTTCCTTTCCTACAAGGGACCTAACTATGAGGAGGAACTGGCAGGCGCCAAGAAAGCAATCAGGACTGTGGGAGGCAAAACCTCAAGGATTGAAAGCATAGGCAGCGCTGATACTGAATTTAATCATAATATAATATTTATTGAAAAAATAAAAAACACGCCGGCGCAATATCCGAGAAAAGCGGGAACGCCATCGAAAAACCCTATTAAATAGCGAAAATAGGGTTCTTTTGTTGTACGAAAAATATTTTATTTCCCTTACAGTATGATAATATCTAATAAAAGATATACTGAAGAAAAGTCAGGGGGATAATATGATTACAAGAAAAGTAAGCGATGTTTCCATAAGTTTAATAAAAGCAAATCCGGGTCAGCCCAGAAAAATCTTTGAGGAAGAGGATCTTCTGGAGCTTAAAAATTCAATACAGGAATACGGTGTGCTGCAGCCTATAATATTAAAAAAGAACAGAGACGGTACATACGGAATAATAGCAGGAGAAAGAAGATTTAGAGCGGCAAGCCTTGCAGGTCTTGAAAAAATACCTGCAGTAATTAAAAATGCAGACGAAAAGGACGCCGCATTTATTGCTCTTGTTGAAAACATACAGAGAGAAAACCTGAGCTATATAGAAGAAGCTTACGCATACCGCAACCTCATAGATGAGTACAATCTGTCACAGGGAGAGATTGCGCAGAGAGTGGGTAAAACCCAGTCAACCATATCGAATAAAATAAGGATACTGAGTCTGCCTGCCGACATACAGAAGGCACTGCTTGAAAACAAGCTGACAGAAAGACATGCGAGGGCTCTGCTTAAAATACAGGATGCAGAGCTTCAGAGACAGGTACTCAAAAGAATAATTACATATAATCTGAATGTAAGGCAGAGTGAAAGGCTTGTGGATGAGGCGCTTAAAAAAAGAGAAGCCGGCAGGAATAAAAGAAACAGAAAGAGCTGTATGAACTATAAAATATATGTAAATTCAATAAGGAAGCTGTTTACCCAGATTTCAGAAATAGAAAAGGACGCGCAGCTGATGCAGGAGGAGAAAGACGATTTTGTCGAAGTAAAAATACTTATTCCAAAGAAAGAAAAGCATGCTCTGCAGAGAGTGGGCAGCTGATACAGTAAGAATGTTTCACGTGAAACTTTCGTGTAATAAATAAAATGTTTCACGTGAAACAAATGTTACAGAGGGAAAAGATTCTGTTGAAATCTTTTCTCTTTTTAAATTAAATAAATATATAAAATGAGTAGTAAAAAAATATGTATTAGTGTATAATGAATTAACAACGAAAAAAAGGAGGCTCAATTTTGGGTAAAGCGATAGCAATATTTAATCAGAAGGGCGGTGTAGGTAAGACAACTACGAATATCAATCTTGCCGCATGTCTGGCACTTAAAGGGAAAAAAGTACTTATTCTTGACATAGATCCTCAGGGAAACACGACCAGCGGTATCGGAATTTCAAAGAAAACACTTCAGGGAAGCACTTATGACATTCTGATAGAAAGCGATGTTGACCCAAGAGACTTTATAATCAATACCAGAGTAAAGGGTATGGATATAATACCTGCAAGCGTTGAGCTGGCAGGCGCAGAGGTAGAGCTTGTAGCACAGAAGGGCAGAGAAAAGCGTCTTAAAAAAGCAATAGACAAAATCAAAGACAACTATGACTATATATTTATAGACTGTCCTCCTTCACTGGGACTGCTTACAATCAACTCACTTACAGCAGTAGACAGCGTGCTGATACCAATTCAGTGCGAGTTCTATGCGCTTGAGGGTGTAAGCCAGCTTATGAGCACTATAGAGCTTGTTAAAAAGAATATGAACCCTGATCTTAAAATACAGGGTGTAATACTCAGTATGTTTGACGGCAGAACAAACCTTTCAATACAGGTTGTTCAGGAAGTTAAAAAATACTTTAAGGACAAGGTATATGCGACAGTAATTCCAAGAAATATCAGACTCGCCGAAGCTCCAAGCTACGGAATGCCTATAACCGAATATGATCCCAGATCCACAGGCGCGGCGGCATATACTGAATTCGCAGAGGAATTTTTAGCTCTTGAGGAGGAAGAATAATATGGCAGCATCAAAGAAAAAGGGTCTGGGCAGAGGACTTGAGGCTCTGTTTGAAGAAATATCTGTTGAAATCCCTGAAGAAAAAGAAACTGTAAAGAAGGATAAAAAAACAGATAAAACAGAAGCCGAAAGCGGCGTGCTGTATGTGGATATTAATGATATTAAGCCTAATGTACATCAGCCCCGCAAAACCTTTGATGAGGATAAGCTTGAAGAGCTTGCATCATCAATCAGAGAGCACGGTATAATACAGCCTGTGGTTCTGCGCAGTACAGACGGCGGTTATGAAATTGTTGCAGGTGAGCGCAGATGGCGCGCTGCAAGAAAAGCAGGAATTAAAAAAATTCCTTGCGTTATCAGGGAGCTTACAGATGAGCAGAATATGCTTGTCGCTATAATTGAGAATATGCAGAGAGAGGACCTTAACCCTATCGAAGAAGCTGAGGGACTAAGCAGAATGATAGAGGTCTACGGACTTACTCAGGAGCAGGTTTCAAAGGGAGTAGGCAAGAGCAGACCGTATATTACAAACTCTCTAAGACTTCTCAAGCTTTCAGATGATGTTCGTGAGATGACAAGAGAGGGCAAGCTTACTGCAGGACATGCAAGAGCGCTGGCCGGTATCAAGGATATAGAGAAGCAGAAGAAACTGGCATTAAAGGCAGTAAAGGAAGGCCTTTCTGTACGCAACATAGAGAAGCTGGCAGGAGAGCCTGCTAAAAAGAAGTCAAAGGTTAAGCCTGAAAAGAATGCAGATGTAATGCGCCTTGAAGCAGAGCTTAAGGATACCCTGGGAACAAAGGTTACTCTCAGCAGTACAGGCAGGAAAGGCAAAATCGAGATAGAGTACTATTCAAGAGATGAGCTTGAAAGACTTATAGAGTTGCTTAAATCCTTAGGTTAACATATGTAAATTAATGTAAAAAGAGAAGCTATAACGGCTTCTCTTTAATATATTCGGTTATTTCATTTAACAGTCTTTGAGGGTCTATATTGAAAGCGCATTTGATGTCTGACCACTGTCTGTAATAAGGCTTTCTCTGTCTTGCCATTGCTCTCAGGGCTTCGAGATTGTATTTTTCGGAAAGCAACTGTCCGTTCTTTTCAAGATCTATAGTCGGTTTTCGCAGATAAACTATTATGCCATTTTGCTTCAGCAGATTGAAGTTGTTTGGATTTAATACGACGGTGCTGTCTGCAACTATAATCTTTCCCTTTTGTTTTCCCGCATTTTCTATTATCTCTGTTTCACGGGAAACAAAATATTCTTCACCTTTAGTTTCAAGAATATCGGATACGGACATTTCATCCATACCCTCTATAACATTATTTACATCTATAACTGTTTTGCCTGTCAGCTTTCCAAGCTCCTCGCCCATAACTGATTTGCCGCAGCCCGGCATTCCTACGAGAACTATGTTTACAGTGTCAGTCAGAGCCTTGCTGTAAAAACGGTCTACAAGGTCATTGAAGTTTTCGCCCTCCGCCGCAAGTCTGCCTGTGAAAATCTGCTGTGCCTGCTGTGCATCGCTTCCGCCCAGCATAAATCCCGCGCCAAGTGCAGCCTGAGCTATAAGCATAGGAAAACCGCCCGATGCCGGAAACGCTTTTTTAATTGCAGCTGTTACAAGCTTTGTCTGCGCAGGGTTATATATTACATCGAGAACTCCTGAAAGCTTTGGGAATTTATCAAGATCAATAAGGCTGCTGTCGTTATCGGGATACATTCCGACCGGTGTGGTGTTTACGATTATATCTATTTCCTCAAATGGTATGCTGTCATAGGTTACAGCCTGAAAGCCTGTGAAGTTTTCTATTTCGCAGGGGTTAAGCTTAGAAGTAAGCTCCTTTGTCGCCGTCACTGCATTTTTGATGCTTCTTGATGCTATCACTATTCTGCCTGCACCGCTGTGTCTTGCATAGGTTGCCGCAGTTCTGCAGGTGCCGCCGCTTCCCATTACAAGTACAGTTTTTCCTGCAAATGATATGCCGGCTTTTGAGGCCATATATCTGAAACCGTAATAGTCTGTATTGGTGCCGCATAGCTTGTCGCCATTAAAATACAGCGTGTTTACAGCGCCTATTTCCTCTGCGGCAGGAGATATAACGTCACAGTATTTCATAACCTTTTGTTTGTAGGGTATTGTAATGCACAGGCCGCTGAAATCTCTTTTTCTGATGAATTTTTTGAATTCCCGTTCGTTCATAGGCATAAGGGAAAACTCATACAGGCCGAACATTTCGTGTATATGATGAGAATAGCTGTGGCCCAGCGGGCTGCCGATAAGTCCGTACATATTAATTCCTCCCTGCCTTTAGTATCTGTATCTGTAAGGTAATATATTCTCAAGTGATTTCATAAGATTTTTAAAATCCGCAGGTGTCAGAGCCTGAGGTCCGTCGCACAGGGCCTCCTGAGGATTTGTGTGAACCTCAACCATAATGCCGTCTGCGCCTGCCGCTGCTGCTGCAAGGCTCATAGGTGTCACAAGGCTTCTTTTGCCTGTAGCGTGGCTTGGGTCGATGAATACCGGCAGATGTGTCATTTCTTTTAGAAGCGGTACTGCCGAAATATCCAGAGTGTTCCTTGATGCCGTTTCAAAGGTGCGGATTCCGCGCTCACAAAGTATTATGCGGGAGTTGCCGCAAGACATAATGTATTCTGCGCTCATAAGCAGGTCTGTAAGTGTTGCAGAGTAGCCTCTTTTGAGCATAACAGGTTTGCCTGAGCCTCCAAGCTCTTTGAGAAGCTCAAAGTTCTGCATATTGCGGGAGCCTACCTGCAGTATGTCAGCCTCTGCAAGAAGCGGAAGCTGGCGCGGGTCCATAATCTCTGTTATGACAGGCACGTTGTGTTTTTTCTTCTCGTTTATAAGGTAGCGCGCTGCTTCTTCGCCCAGTCCCTGAAATGAATAAGGCGATGAACGTGGCTTGAATATGCCGCCTCTTAATATGTGCGCGCCGCTTCGTATAACCTCATTTGCAATATCCGAAAGCATTTTTTCGGACTCTATAGTGCAGGGACCTGCAATTACCGTAAAGCTGCCGCCTCCGATAGAAACACCGCCGACTGAAAAGACGGTATCTTCCGGGTGCGCGCTTCTGTCTGCGAGTCTGTAGGGACTGCTTATTCTCTGTACTTTCTCAACTATGTCAAAAGAGCTGATTATACTTGTGTCCGCAGCCCATGTGTCACCGCTTAGAATAAGGATATTATCGGTCTGCTTTGCAGATATATTTTTACCGGCAAGCAGAGATATTAGATCTGCTGTCTGTTCCGGAGTTGAATTTTTCTTTAGAATAATAAGCATTATTATCTCCATTCGTGTTAAATCATATAAATTTTAACATAGCGGCAGATATTTGTAAACAGATGGAGGCTTAACAAAACCGCCTCCGGCAGCAGGGCACAGAGGCGGTTTGTAAACAGGATTTTAAAGTATGTATCAGTGCTTGTCCGGCTTGATTTCATCGGCAAGTATTGATATTTTTTCATCAAGCGAATATGCGAAGTGTGATACATCGGCAATTCTGCTTGAGGCTTCACGCTGAGTTTTTTTAATCTGGTATTTGATGCTTTCGTGTTCGGAGCGCATAAGCTGCATATCGATAAGCATATCATCAATAGCTTCTGTGTTGAGTCTTACCTTGTCTGCCAGCTGATTGTGTGAAACCGTAAGAAGGTGTATGTCGTGTCTGACATATTCAAACTGCTGATAGGTATAGGCCTTGAACTCTTCAAGGGAGTCGCTGAGTTTTTCGTTAAGCACGTAAAGACTTGCGATATCTTTCTTGTTGCCGGCAACGTCAGCTTCAAGCTTGTCAACCTTGCCCTTGAGTTCAGCCACATCTTCTTTGAGTTCGGAAACATCGACTTTTAGAACTGCAATGTCATTTTTAAGTTCAGCTACATCAGCTTTTAGAACTGTTACATCATTTTTAAGTCCGGCTACGTCAGTCTTAAGCCCTGCAACATCGGTCTTGAGTCCGGCAACATCGGTTTTTATCTCACCGAGCTCAGCCTTTACTTCCGAAAAGTTTGTACGCATCTCCTGCATAAAGCTAACGATCTCTTTGTTTAAATCCTGATTTGACATATGTGTTACCTCCTTTTGAATCACTATATATACTTTAAGTATATATAGTATAACTTATAATATACACAAATGCAACAGGTTAAAGTTGCTTTAATTTCTGCAAGTCCTGCAAAGATATGTATAAGTATTGATTTAGCAGGGGGCGGCTAGTATAATAGATAAGACAGCAGTAATGAGGATATAATATATGATAAAAGACGGAATTTTAAATATAAACAAGCCCGCAGACTGGACAAGCCACGATGCAGTCAAGCTGCTGAGGCGAATTACAGGACAGAAGCGCATAGGGCATACGGGGACGCTGGACCCTATGGCTACGGGAGTGCTTCCGGTGTGCTTTGGACCTGCCACAAGAATTATGGAATATCTGGACCTTGATTTTAAGAAATACAGATGCAGCCTAAGGCTGGGCATTGAAACAGACACTCTTGATATATGGGGAGAAGTATTAAAAGAAAGCAGTTTTGATCAGGTTACTGAGCATGATATTCACAAGGCCTTTGAGGAATTTAAGGGGAATATAAGTCAGATACCGCCTAAATACTCAGCTATCAAGGTTGCAGGCCGTAAACTTTATGACTATGCAAGAGCAGGCGAAGAGGTTGAAATCAAACCGAGAGATGTATATATAGATGAGCTTGAAATCGAGGAAATAAATCTTGATGCAGGAGAAATAACCTTTACGGTTGTGTGCTCCAAGGGCACATATATCAGATCGATATGCAAAGATGTCGGTCTTAATCTCGGCTGCGGAGCTGCAATGTGCGCTCTTGAAAGACTTGCAAGCGGCGTTTTTTCGGTGGAAGATGCAATTGACCTTGAGAGCCTGAGAACTGCGTCAGTTGAAGATATAGAGAAGCTGCTGTATCCGGCAGACTACCCACTTGTTCATTTCGGACAGGGTATGGTAGACAGACATGGTGCCAAATGGTTTGTAAACGGCGGCTGGCTTGAACTGCGCAGAGTGGATATCGAGAAACGCCCGGAATTTGAAAATCCGGAGGAAAAATTTCATATACCTGTTAAAGATATCTATCGCAGGATGTATAATATATATGAAAAAGAAAACAGAAATTTTTTAGGGACCGCATACTATGATGAAGAAAAAAAGATGCTGGTTCCGGATAAAATATTTCAGAGGTAGCAGTAAATGAAAATATTCAACAGTTTGGAAGAAATCAAAGGAATAAGTCCTACAGTAGTTGCGCTGGGCAACTTCGACGGAGTGCACAAGGGTCACAGATACCTCATAACAAGCGCAGTCAAAAAAGCGCAGGAGCTGGGACTAAAAAGCGCGGTGTTTACATTTTCAAATCACCCCAGAAACCTGCTGGCAGGGCGCACTGTAGTTAAAAACATTCTCTACAACGGAGAGAAAGAAAGAATAATCGAAAGCCTCGGCGTAGATTATCTTTTTAATATAGAGTTTACATGGGATATCTGCAATATGAAGCCCGAAGAATTTATAGAGGAGCTGCTGGTAGATAAATTCCGTATGAAATATGCCTTCTGCGGCTTTAACTACAGCTTTGGTGCCAAGGCTGAGGGAAACCCAGACCTGCTTAGAAAAATAGGCAGAGAAAAAGGCTTTGAGCTTAATATGATGGAGCCGTTTGAAATAGGCGGCAATCTGGTAAGCAGTACATTTATACGCAGCCTCATAGAAACAGGACAGGTGGATAAATGCCGCAAGTATATGGGTGAGTATTACGAAATAAGCGGTGAGGTTGTGGTAGGCAACAAGCTGGGCAGAACCATAGGCTTTCCTACATCAAATCTTGTTATAGACGAGAGTATGGTAACACCTCCAAACGGCGTATATATAACGTACTGCGTCTATAACGGAGTTAAATACCCGTCTGTTACAAACGTGGGGGTAAAGCCGACAATAGGCGAATACAAAAAGAATGTGGAAACCCATATATTCAATTTCAACAAAGAGCTCTACGGCAAGGAAATACTGGTGCAGTTCATCAAGAAAACCAGAGATGAGAGGAAGTTCAAAAGCGTTGAGGAGCTCAGCGGTCAGATAAAGAAAGACTGCGAAAAAGCAAAGGCGTATCATAAAATAGAGGACTAGACGTTAGAAATAAAAAAGCGATGGAAATAAATACCGGTAAAATAAATATTAATACTGGACAAAATCGCTGAAATGTGCTATCATGAATTGTTGAAATATACCTCGGCTTAGTTTTTTGAGAACTCCGACGGAAACTCAGTTGAAGGCGAATAAAGAAAAGGAGAATTATTATGATTACTAAAGAAATGAAATCACAGATTATGAAAGAATACGCAACAAAAGAAGGCGACACTGGTTCCCCTGAAGTTCAGATTGCAGTATTAACTTACAGAATCAACGATTTAAACGAACACTTAAAGGTTCACAAAAAGGACCATCACTCAAGAAGAGGTCTGTTAAAGATGGTAGGTCAGAGAAGAAACCTTCTTAACTATCTCAAGGAAAAAGATCTTGAAAGATACAGAACTCTTATTGCTCGTTTAGGATTAAGAAAGTAATTAGAGAAAATTTAAGCGGGGGACTGTTATTCCCCGTTTTTGTTTTATATTCTCATTAAAAAGAGAAGAGAATTCAAGCAGCTATATATGGCTGCAATATGCTAATTTTAGAAATCAGATGCCAGAAGAGGTAAAAAGAAATTAACAGGAGGTAGTTGTTAATTATGGCAGAACAATTATTAAGAAATCAGACATACAGAACTTTCAAGACTGCAGTTGGCGGAAGACTGCTGCAGATGGAAATCGGCAAAGTATGTGAACTTGCAAACGGACAGGTTATGGTAAGATACGGAGATACAGTTGTAAATGTTACAGCGTGCGCTTCAAAAGAACCAAGACCTGATATCGACTTTTTCCCGTTAAGCTGTGACTATGAAGAAAAAATGTACGCAGCAGGAAAAATTCCGGGAGGATTTATCAAAAGAGAGGGCAGACCGAGTGAAAGAGCAGTTCTTAACTCAAGACTTATGGACAGACCTTTAAGACCCCTTTTCCCTAAAGGATTTTTCAATGATGTACAGGTTGTTGCAACAGTAATGAGCGTTGACCCTGACTGCTCACCTGAGATAGTTGCCATGATAGGATCATCGGTTGCGCTTGCAATTTCCGATATTCCTTGGGAGGGACCTACAGCATCAGTTCTCATCGGAATGGTAGACGGTGAATTTGTAGTAAACCCTACACTTGCACAGAGACAGGCAAGCACTCTGCACCTTGTTGTTTCCGGAACAAAAGAAGCAATAATGATGGTTGAGGCAGGCGCGCAGGAAGTACCTGAAGATGTAGTTCTTGACGCTATAATGTTTGCTCACGAGGAAATCAAAAAAATAATAGTATTCATAGATGAAATAATCGCAGAGATAGGTAAGCCTAAAATGGCTGTAAATCTGTACAAGGTTCCTGAAGAAATCGATCAGGCTGTAAGAGAATATGCAGAAGGCAAGATGAGAACTGCAATACAGACCTATGACAAAATGGAAAGACTTGAAAATATGGATGCTGTAGAGGTTGAAACCAAAGAATACTTTGCTGAAACATATCCTGAAAACGAAAAGGATATCGCAAACGTTCTTTACAACATCACAAAGGAACAGGTAAGAAGCCTTATTCTTGATGATGAAATCAGACCTGATAACAGAAAACATACAGAAATCAGACCTATCTGGTGTGAAACAGGAATTCTGCCGAGAACTCACGGTACAGGTCTGTTTACAAGAGGACAGACTCAGGTGCTTTCAGTAGTTACTCTGGGAGCACTGGGTGAAGCTCAGACTATCGACGGAATTACCGAAGAAGAAGAAAAAAGATATATGCACCACTACAACTTCCCGCCTTATTCAGTAGGTGAAGCAGGAAGAATGAAGAGTCCGGGCAGAAGAGAAATAGGGCACGGAGCACTGGCTGAAAGAGCTATAGTTCCCGTACTTCCTACAGAGGAAGAATTCCCTTATGCAATCAGAGTCGTATCCGAGGTTCTTTCATCAAACGGCTCAACTTCAATGGGTTCAACCTGCGGCTCGTGCCTTGCGCTTATGGATGCAGGCGTTCCTATCAAGAAGCCGGTTGCAGGTATCGCTATGGGACTTATCGAGAGAGTTGAAGAGGACGGCAGCTCAAAAATGGCTATACTCTCAGACATACAGGGTATGGAAGACTTCCTTGGAGATATGGACTTTAAGGTTGCGGGTACGGCAGACGGCGTAACAGCAATCCAGATGGATATCAAGGTTCACGGTCTTTCAAGAGAAGTTCTCGAAAAGGCGCTGGCACAGGCAAAGGAAGGCAGAATGTTCATTATGAACAAGATGCTTGAGGTTATTCCTGCACCTAAGCCTGAACTTTCACCATATGCACCGAGAATTATATCAATGCAGATTGACCCTGACAAAATCAGAACAGTCATCGGACCGGGAGGCAAGACTATCAACAGGATTATCGCTGACACAGGCGTTAAGATTGATATTGATGATACAGGTCTTATCTACATTGCGGCACCTGATATGGAAAGCGCAAATGCAGGTATGAGAGAAATCGAGCTTCTTACAAAGGATGTGGAAGTCGGTGAAGTATACGAAGGCAAGGTTGTAAGAATTATGAACTTCGGAGCATTCATCGAGATACTTCCGGGCAAGGAAGGTCTGCTTCATATCTCCAAGATGGCAAAAGAAAGAGTCGAAAAGGTCGAAGATGTTATGAATATCGGAGACATAGTGAAGGTAAAGGTTACCGAAATCGACAGTCAGGACAGAATAAATCTTTCAAGAAAAGAATTACTGTAATCAACAGGGAGTAGAAGCTCCTTTCAGAATCGGAATTTGGCGCTATAACGCTTTTAGTGGTTGGACGTTAGTGGTGGTCTAACTTTACAGG
>URGK01000022.1 GCA_900547295.1 uncultured Eubacteriales bacterium | reverse complement strand
AGGTCCATATAGCCTTTGATTTCCTTGTTCCGGTGGGCTAACGATTTGATTTGAATAATGAATCCTCCCGTCAAAAGCCGCATATTCCTTGAAAGCCTTACTGCTGCGGTACTCCTATGGTACTAAAAGAATAATCAAATCGTTAAAAAAGAGCCTGAAGCTTATCCGCAACCTCCTCCTGCTTATTGGGATAAAGATGCGAATAGATATTGAGAGTGGTTTCTATTTTCTCATGCCCCAGCCTGTCTGCTATTATCTTGGGCGACAGCCCAAGCTCTATCAGAAGAGAAGCATGAGAGTGCCTTATATCATGAATCCTTATAACCTTGACACCCGTAACACTGCATATTTTGCGTAGAAAATTTCTCAAATCATTCTTTATGTAAGGAAAAATCCGTTGATCCAGTCGCATATCCTGAACATACTCTTTAAGCTCGCTGCACAGGAAGTCCGGAATAGAAACACTTCGCTTGCTCTTTGCTGTCTTAGGAGTTGAAACAATATCCCTGCTGTTAAGCCTCTGATATGACTTGCTTACACTGATGCTGCGGTTTTCAAAATCAATATCGGCAGGAGTCAGAGCCAGAAACTCCCCCTCACGAAGCCCTGTCCAGTACAAGGTCTGAAATATCATATAGTAGGTGGGGTTTGTTCTGGCTCCCTCAATAAACGTCATAAACTCATCTCTTGTCCAGAACAGCATCTCATCAGCTCTGCTCTTACCCATACTGCCTGCACGTTTGCAGGGATTATCCCTTAATCCGTAATATTTAACAGCAAAGTTAAACAGAGCCGAAAGCTGACTGTTTATAAGCCGCAGATAGGTAGGGGAGAAACCTTTGCCCATCATATTATTCTGCCATTTGCGTATATCGGATGCAGTAATGTCACAGATGCGCCTCTTGCCGAAATAGGGCAGCAGCTTGGTACGCAGTATATGCTTCTTCGTTTCAAGAGCAGATTCCTTGTACCTTGCAGCAAAATCCGCCAGATAAACCGCCGCAAAATCCTTAAAAAACATAGTTGCGCCTTCTTTCTCCTTGGTCAGAAAATTCCTTTCCCATTCCAGAGCCTCTTTTTTAGTAGCAAACCCGCGTTTCTTCTTTTGCTTCCTTTCTCCGGTATATTCGGTGTAGTAAAACTTGCAGAACCATGTTCCACGCTCTTTGTCTTTAAAAGCAGCCATATAAATTACCTCCATGTTTAAAAAATTAATATGGGCTATTCTACCACAGGTAATATGGTACTGATTTGGTACCATAAGTCGAAAATTGTGACAAAAATACAACTAAAACAGTCAAAATCAGAGCGAAATGTACGCTTTAACCGGCAAATACAGGCGTAGGATGAAAATCCGGGTGAGAAAAGCAGCATCCGTCAACTTGACAGAGTACCGGTTATAACCACATTAATAATTCCAACACGAAAACAGAGCAACTAAATGTCTTGACATTACGGTGCATATAGCGTAAAATTTGTTAATGTATATACACACATATATATATACTAAACCAGAGTGTAAGTCTTGGAGGACAATATGGAAGAACAAAAACAGACAGTAAAAGAAAAAGGCAGTTTCGGTAAATTTCTTCAGCGAAAGAATATCGAGTTTTCTGCCAAGAGATATGGTATAGATGCTCTCGGCGCTATGGCGCAGGGACTGTTCGCATCGCTTCTGATAGGAACAATTATCTCGACCATAGGAGAGCAGGCAGGGATTGACTTCCTTGTTACAATAGGCGGATATGCCAAGGCTGTGGCAGGCCCCGCAATGGCAGTGGCCATAGGATATGCGCTTCAGGCGCCGCCTCTGGTGCTGTTTTCACTGGTGGCCGTCGGAGGCGCGGCCAATGACCTTGGAGGAGTCGGAGGCCCTCTTGCAGTGCTGGTAGTAGCTATATTTGCCGCAGAGTTTGGTAAGGCAGTATCAAAGGAAACCAAAGTAGACATAATTGTTACACCGTTTGTAACTATATTTGTGGGAGTCCTGCTTTCAATGTGGTGGGCGCCTCCTATCGGTTCTGTGGCAAGCGCTGTGGGTAATCTCATAATGTGGGCAACGGTGTTAAAGCCTTTCCTCATGGGTATTATAGTTTCCGTTATAGTGGGCGTGGCGCTGACACTCCCTATAAGCAGTGCGGCAATATGCGCGGCTTTAGGCCTTACAGGACTTGCAGGCGGAGCCGCAGTTGCAGGCTGCTGCGCGCAGATGGTAGGCTTCGCATTTATGAGCTTCAGAGAAAACAGATGGGGCGGACTGATTTCACAGGGCATAGGCACAAGTATGCTTCAGATGGGCAACATCGTCAGAAACCCGAAAATCTGGATACCGCCGACACTAACAGCCGCTATAACAGGGCCTATTGCAACCTGCGTGTTTCATCTTGAGATGAACGGCGCGGCTATAGCGTCGGGAATGGGTACCTGCGGACTTGTAGGACAGATAGGCGTATACACCGGCTGGGTTGCCGATGTCGCATCGGGCGCCAAGGATGCCATAACATTTATGGACTGGACCGGCCTTATCCTCATATGCTTCGTGCTTCCTGCGGTACTGACACTCATATTCGGAGCAATATTCCGCAAAATGGGCTGGATAAAAGAGGGCGATTTAAAACTGGATTAATTAAAAAATACATAAAATATGGGCTGTCAACAATGAGCGGCTCATATTTTTGTTTAAAATAAACAAAAAACAGTAGATTTATTGTAACATTTTTGATATAATCGAAATATACTTACTTAGAGAAGTATATTTTTTTCACCAAAACAGATTGAATATTAATTAAAACAGAAATAGAGGAGATGAACTTATGGGACTAAAAGTGGCTAAATTCGGAGGTTCTTCAGTAGCGGATGCAATACAGCTTATGAAGATTAAAAAGATAATTGAGGCTGACAGCGAGAGAAGATATATTGTAGTGTCGGCACCGGGCAAGAGATTTGACAAGGACAACAAAATCACCGACCTGCTTTATCTTTGCAAAACCCATATGGATCACAACCTGCCGTATGAACAGGTGCTTCAGGTAATACAGGACAGATATGTGGCGGCTGCGGTAGGACTTGGACTTGATATAGATTATGATCAGCAGTTTCAGATAATCAAAGACAAACTGGAAAAGGGCGAGGCGACTGCCGACTACCTTGCAAGCAGAGGCGAATATCTCAATGCCATACTTGCGGCTAAGCTTCTGGGCTATGACTTTGTGGATACAGACAAACTGATAAAATTCTCTGCAAAGGGCAGACTGCTTGCAGAGGAAACCAATGAAGCCCTTGCGGCAGAGCTTAAAAAGCACGAGAGAGCTGTGCTTCCGGGATTTTACGGCAGCACTCCTGACGGCAAAATCAAGACATTCTCAAGAGGCGGCTCGGATATTACGGGCGCACTGGTTGCAAGAGCTGCAGGCGCAGACATATACGAGAACTGGACTGACGTATCGGGATTCCTGATGGCAGATCCGAGAATTGTCGATAACCCTAAGCCTATAGCGGAGATTTCATACAGAGAGCTTAGAGAGCTTTCATATATGGGAGCTTCAGTGCTTCACGATGAGGCTATCTATCCTGCAAAGGAAGACAATATTCCTATCAACATCAGAAACACCAACAGACCGGAGGATCCCGGCACAATCATTACGGCAGATGCGCCGCTTTCAGACCACATTATAACGGGTATTGCAGGCAGCAAGAACTTCACTGTAATAGGCCTCTCAAAGAGTATGATGTCACAGGAGGTCGGCTTTGTCAGAAGACTTGCGGGAGTATTTGCAGATAAGGATGTAAGCCTTGAACATATGCCAAGCGGTATAGACACAATCTCAGTGGTTGTTGACAATGACGAACTTAACGGCAAGCTGGATGATATAGTTGATGAAATCCAGAGACAGCTTCAGCCGGATACAATAGATGTATTTGAGAATATGGCTCTTATTGCAACTGTAGGCAGAGGTATGTCCTCAAGAACCGGCACTTCCGCAAAGCTGTTTACGGCTCTTGCGGATGCAGGAGTAAATATCAGAATGATAGATCAGGGCTCAAGTGAGATAAACATAATCGTAGGAGTACAGAATAAAGACTTCGAAAAGGCAGTAAAAGCTATTTATGATGCATTTGTAGAATAGGAGAAACGGGGGAGCGGGAAAGCTCCCTCTTTGAATGATAAAATGAAGATAGTATGTATAGGCAACAGTATAGTAAACGGATTTCCTCTCAAAAGAAGCCAGTGCTTTACAGGGCTTTTAAGGAGCCGTTACGGGTATGAAACAATCAACAAGGGAGTAAACGGCGATACCACAGACGGAATATATCAGAGGTTTGATGGCGATGTCACAGCTCACAGACCGGATGTATGCCTGCTGCTTACAGGAACCAATGACTTTATAGGGGGCAAATCTGCAGAGCAGGCCTTTGACAATATCAAAAGGATACTGGCAAAGGCGGCACAGCTTGACAGCATGCAGATGATTTTACTGACCCCGCTGCTTACATATCCTCCTATGGCGGAGCGTATGTGGGTTCCGGCAGATTATACGGAATTAAATAAGACACTGGAGGAGTTTGCACAGAAGCTCAAAACTCTTGAGGAATGCATTATCATTGATACCCAGAGCGCATTTAAAAGCTGCGGGATTGCAGCAGAAGATGCGTACAGTGACGGCATTCACCCTACGGCAGTATCCCACGAATTTCTGGCAGAATACATTGCAAAGCAGCTTGAGGATATTTTAAAGTAAAAAAGAAGCAGACTTTTTTTGCCTGATTTTAAATCTCGTTTTTTGTCAAGTCCTGGGCTTCAAACGTTCAAAGACCAACGTTTGAAAGCTATAGTAAAAAAATAAAAAAATGGAATTGACAGTAAAAACGGGGTGTGATAAAATGGTACTGTCGAAAAATGTATGCAGACGCATACAGTATTAACTTAATAAACAGCAGAGATTAAGAGAAGTGCTTGCACTTCTCTTTTTTGTGCTGCAAAAAAAGAAAGGAGAAAACAAAATGAGTTTAAGGAAGACACTGAGTCTGCTGCTCATATGCATAATGCTTGCGGCAATGCTGCCGGTACAGGCGTTTGCTGATTTAAACAGCAGTCAGACGGCAAAATTCAAAGAGGGAGGCGTGCTGTATGACGCCTATGGCAGAACCTATCATTACGACAGGCAGTACTATATACAGGTATATCAGTACAACTCCGACGGCTCAAGGCGAAAAATCATACTCGACAATGAAAACACTTCGCCCAAGAGATCATTTTTAATAACGCAGGGCGGAAGTTCCTACAGGGGCTACTGCATAGAGCATGGAGTATACAGCGATGAAACGCTGAACATGAAGGCGCTGACCGGAGAAGGCAGTATATCATTTTACAAAGGGCTAAGCAAATCACAGCAGAAAAACATACAGCTTGCGCTGCTGTACGGCTGGCAGTCGGGCAAAAGCATAACCGATACGAAGGATACGCTTTTCACCAGGTCAAAGTGGTATAAGAAAACCTGTGACAGATACAACAGAGATGACTGGTATCTTGCTACTCAGATGCTTGTATGGGAGATACAGCAGGGCTACAGGACGGCAGGTATGGATTACAACTACAGGAATGTATCGGGAAGCAGAGTTCACAAGGAGCTGTGCTATCTGTCGGGAACCCCCGTAAGCATATATCACTATTCAAACTTTCTCAAAGGGCAGGGAGCCTATGATATATACAAGTTTATGGCAGAGGCAGTAAAGTCGCACGGAAGTATTGCTTCAGGACTTAAAGGCACCGAAAAATCAAAGCCTGAAGAAATAACGCTGGTGCAGGAAAAGGATCAGGCGGGCGAACCGACTGCCGTATGGTCAGCCGTTATAAGGGATAACGGCAAATATCCCGTTGCAAAGGATAAGCTTAAAGACGAGTACAGAGCAGTGAACATAGTTAAGGGCAAAAATAAAAACAGCCTTGAGATAGAGCCTGTCAGATCAGATACAGGCGCGCTGCAGTACAGGATAAGCTGGAGAGGAAAGGACAGCGAGGACAGACCGCCTGAGGATACGGTATTTACAATCGAAAGAGTGTCTGATGCAGGTACGGATGCCGTTAAAAACAATCTGCTTTTCTGGTACTGGAATTCAGGCTCCGGCGGATGGCCGAACCACTGCCAGACCATAGTTACGGGCTCCTGCAATCCTCAGCACTTCTATATATCCCTTAAATCCGCTGAAGAAAAGCAGCCGCCTGAGGAAACGGAGCGCGGCGTGCCGGAATATTTTCCGGAGTTTGAGTTTCCTGTAAGCAAGCAGGATAAAAATCCGGGCTGGGACGGAGATGTTCATACGGGAATGGGCGATGCCTCTCTTGGCGCAACATACACCCTTTATCGGAACGGTGAGGCTGTAGACAGTGTAACCCTTAATGACAGCGGTGAGCAGGAAATTCTCATAGATAAACCGTGGGAGTCGGAAGAGGATCTTAATATGACAGAGTCGGGCGCATATACCCACAGTACGGAGGACGGTGTCCACTGTATTGTTACACCGGTTCACACAGAGTGGACAGGAGAAGTTACATATACCATTAGAGAGGAGGTGCCGGACGGAAGATTTATGCAGCCTGACAGCGGGCTCAGAACCTATACGGTTTCCTACAAAGCCTATAGTGACAACGCACAGAAATGCACGGGCGAGCCTGCCTGCTGGTCCGAGGTATGCTACGATGTAAAGTGCAGAGCGGACAACACCACACTTGATATATCAGGCAGCATTGCAGAGGCGGAAGCAGAAAACCCCGTGCAGTTTAATGAAGAGATCTTTGTAAACGACTGCTACAGAGGCAAAATAACTTTGAGTAAATCCCTTGAGGACGAAAATGTATTTGATGATGTGCCTCTCGGCGGAGGCAAGAGAAAATCAACAGACTCCGGCTGGAAGCTGTATCTGAAAAACGGATACGAGTCTGCAAAATATATACACTTCAAAAGAGAAGCTGACCTTGCAGACGGCACAGCAGTCTACAGGGCTCTCAGAGATAATACAGGCATTGACAATCAGAACACTGAAATGAAAATCGGCTCAAACGGCGCTTTGATGATACTTGATGTTCCGTACGGTGAATACTACATGGAGGAGACCGCGCCAGACGATGCTTCCTTTGTGCCCGAAAAATTCACGGTAGTTATAGGCGAGCACAGCGGAGCCTATTCAGAGGACGGCAGATTTGACAACAGATATGATTATGATATAAGGGATAAAAAGATTGAAAACAGAATTAAAATAGTCAAGACTGATGAGGAAACAGGCAAAACCGTAAGCTTCGCAGGCGGCACCAAATTCCGCATAAGATATATGGGAAACAAACTTCTCTCGGATATTACATCATCTGAAAACTACGGCAGACTGCTCCCAAATGCAGCATCTATAAATGATAAAACAGGAAATAACGATGAATTTGAATGTGATGAAAACGGATATATAGTTATTCCGTATATGCTTAAATTCGGCACCTACAGAATAGAGGAATTTGCAGTGCCGGAGGGCTACTATATAGGCGAGGGCGAAACCCCTGTCAGATACTATACCTTTGATGTAGATAAGCAGAATATCCACGAGGACGGAAACTTCGGCCAGATGGTAGACAGTGACGGCAACATATATGAGGCGGACCCGTTATACAAAAGCAGCAGCTGGCCTTATGAAATATTCTATCAGGCGGTAAGCATAGCAAACAGTCAGGCCAAGGGAGTAATAAGGATTGACAAAGAGGGCGAAATGTTCACAGGCTGGAAAAAGATTATCGCTTCGGGAAGAGAGCTTATGCAGCCTGTATATGACGGAGCAAAGAAGCTTGCAGGCGCGGTATTCGGTATATTTGCGGCAGACGATACACTTCTTGCAGACGGCAATGACGGCGCCGATATATATGATGCAGAAACAGACGAAAAAATCGTAATCCCTGTTTCAAAGAGCACCCACGAGGCAAGCAGTACCGAGGAAGTGAAAGGGCTTCTCGAAAAAATATATAACGCTGATGTATACGAAACAGGAAATCTTGAGCACAGCAGCGGAGCCAAGCTTTGGTATATGCGGGAGCGTCAGGCATCAGAGAACAATGTGAAGCGCAGCGTATATATTACTCCGGAGCAGAAAAATACAGAGTATTCCTATGTGTATGAACAGGAGGACGATGAGTTTACATACAGATATGATGTGACCGCAAAGCTTGAATATCAGGCGGGAGGACTTAATATTACAACCTTACAGATTATGAAAACCACCGTTTCAAAAAAAGGCGGTGCGGCAGTGATAAACTCTGCAGAGCCGGAGCAGTACATAGCGGGCAGCAGGGTGGCAAACGAGTCGTGGGGAGCGCCGGGCGGAAATCTTCTCGACTTTTCATACAGAAAATTTGTATATGAGGCAGACGGAAGCGAGGGCACAGACTGGAACGGAAACACGGTTGATTTTTCCAAAGGAGCAGCGGCAAGGGCCGTAAATGAAGCCGGAAGCTTTGTAATAGCCTCTAAGACAGATGAGCAGACTGGTGAGGTTTCCTACAGCGTACTTCTTGAGGACGGAAGCTATGCCCCATGCGATGAAAACGGCAATTTCCAGACGGCTCTTGTAGAAGTGTACGATGTCTCCTATACAAATCAGCCCAAAAGTGAAGCGGATTATGCATTCTCGTGGGACGGATTTGAACTTCTGACAAAAAGAGCGGAAGAAAAAGCAGTGACAGAAATAACAGCGCAGGGCGGCAGACCTGAGATAAGCTGCGGCATAGGATACAGCGCAAAGACAGAGGGAGCAAAGACAGTATTTACAGCCTCACAGCCTAAAGCGCCTGTATATTTTATGACAAGAGATAAGGTTAAAACCCGGATGTACTACTTCGGCGGCAGACTCAAGGCAGACATAACCATACCTGCGGCGGCGGTAAAAACAGGCTGGGAAACTACAGTGCCGGAGATTAAAATAAGGAGCACCGACGGAGAGGGCGGAAGCTCTGTGACTGTTCTGGACTGGTTTAAAAATCTGACCTATGATAATCAGCAGGAGGTGTTCAATTCGGTAAGCGGCATTACGGTTACCGCTAAGTACAACGGAGGCAGTAAGAAGCCTGTATATTACACCCTTGAGATAATTTCAGACAAAGACGAGAGCAGTCCTGTGGAGATAACCTATTCGGATGGATATACTGCAAAGCTTTACTGCGGCAGGGCTTCTTCGGGAAACGGAGTCGGTGTTATGGAGCTTGCAAGCGTTTACAGGACAAACAGGTATCCGCTTTCAAGACTTGTCGAGGTGATAACCACAGATGAAAACGGATATGCTCAGTCAAAGGAGCTTCCTCTCGGTAAATATATAGTAAGAGAGCTTGATGCGGCATCGGGATATGTGACAGATGACAGGGGCTATGAGGTGGAACTCAAATACAAGGATCAGAATACAAGACTTGTATGGTCGGATATCAAAGCGGTAAACAAAGCCTGCAGCGTTGAAATTGATATCAGCAAGACCTTTGAAACAGATTATGGCTCCGGAAATTACAGCAGAGAAAAAGGCGCAGTATTTGGCATATACACAGCCGAAAAAATATCGGCAGCGGCAAAAGGAACAGATGAAAAGACGGTTTCCTCTGTAGAAAAAGATACCCTTGTAGATGCAGTTGCTGCGGACAAAAACGGTAGAGGCATACTGAAAGTAAAACTGCCTGAGGGACGGTATTATGTTAAGGAAATCAAGACAAAGCAGGGATATATAATTGATGAAACCCCGTTCTATTTCACAGTGAGAGATAAGCAGGCAGAAAACAAAGCGCTGAAATTCGATTACAAGCAGGCGGGAGTAAGCGGTAAGGCTGTTATGGAGAGTCTTGGCAAAAGCGTTGTGACTATAGATGTAAAGGCGAGAATTCCTATGCCTGATATAACTGTTGACGGCAGTAAATATCCGCTTGATAAGAGCGGCAAAGCAGATAATATGGTGATAACCAAAGACAAGGATAAAACTACAGTGAAGCTGGTTGTGGGCGATGGTGAGGAAAAAACCGTAATACTGCCGGAAACGGAAAAAGTGCTTAAAATTAAAACCGAGGGTAATACTTACAGCTATGAGCTTGACGGAGCAACAGGCACCTATGTGCCGGAGGCGGTATATACAGGATATCTTGCTTCTTTTGAAAAGATATTTGAAGCAGAGGAAAAACCGGAGGCGCCGGTACTGCTTCCTGTTACGGAAACAATTCAGTTTACTGCGGCGGGAAAAAATCCGTCAAAGCTTGATATTACGCTTACTCATACTCCAAAGACCTTTGAAGAGGAAACAGAGGAAGGCGCAGTGACTAAAGCAGTGACAGATAAAGACGGCAGACAGGTTTACAATCATAAGGCCGAGATTGATGTAAACGGCGGAGAAAAAGAGATAACTCTTGAGGCAGGAGAAAAAACAGAGTTTAAGGACAGCAAAGATACATCGTTTAAAGCATGGCTCGCCGGAAACGGGACTCTGAAAGTATCGGCATACGGATATCCTGATGAGAGCCTGTCTGATGAGCAGAAGCCTGAAGCTAGAGCAGGCGGCATGCCTCTGACTGTTAAGTTTGTCAAAAGCGTGACCCACGCAAGAGCAGACAGAAGCGCGGACACTGTGCAGATAAAAATAAATTCGGATGATAATATCAATGCAGGGGATATTTACAATGACAGAGAAAAGCCGCAGGATACGCCTTATGTGCCGGGAACACCCGAAAAGAAAAAGGGAAGCCTTGAAATTATAAAGGTTGATGCCAAAACAGGTGAGGCGCTGGCGGGAGCAAAATTCAGAATATGGAGCGACAATAAGAGCTTCGGCGAAAGGTATGAGGTTTCCGATGAGCAGGGCACAGTCAGAATTACAGACCTTGAAACAGGCAGATACTATGTCTGCGAGACAGAAGCACCGGATGGATATATTGTAGATGATACGGTATATGAGCTTGATGTTGAGGCCGGTGAAAAAGCCGTAATAAGCATTGAAAACAGCAGAGCGCCGGAAGAAGATACCCCTGACAGGCCGGATAAGGACAAGCCTGAAAAGGATAAGCCGAAGAAGAATAAAGAGGTTAAGGAAAAAGTGCCTCAGACAGGTGATGTGACAGGCGTAATGACATATATTGCGGTAATGCTTGCAGCGCTTCTGGCAGGACTGCTGATGCTGGTAATACGATTTGCGGCTGGTAAGATTAGAAAACGTTAGGAGGGCTAAAGTTTTCATTTACATTCTTTGTATAACTAAGTATACTTAGTATAGTGAGTTATAAGACTGAGTAATTATAGAGGAGTTATACTGATGAGCACAAAGAAAAATACGGTTACCTGTTCTTTTATAATGGATAGGGATATATATAATGCGTATAAGAGTATTGTTGTGATGAATGGAGAGAATGTAAAGGAAAATCTAGTAAAATATATGAAGAGTGTTATTGAATACGGAACAGCAAATGCAGAAACCATAGCTGCAATCGAGGAAGTAAAAAGGCTTAAGGCAGATCCGGATAAAAAGACATATAATTCTTTTGCAGAGATTATGAAGGAAATCAATAATGAATAAGTATAAGATAGTTCAGACCGGTATTTTCAGAAAAGATCTCAAAAAAGCTATTAGAAGAGGTTATAATATTAAGCTTTTGGAGGAAGTTGTTGATACTTTGGCGGCAGGCATACCGTTGCCTGAAAAATACAGAGACCATAAACTGACGGGAAACTATAAAGAATGCAGAGAATGCCATATAACACCTGACTGGCTACTTATTTATGAGATTGCAGAAAAAGAAATAATTTTGTATTTGACTAGAACCGGTACTCATAGCGATTTGTTCTGATGAATATACAATTAATTAACTTAAATTATTGATATTTAACTTATAAAAAGTTAAAATAAAATAAAAAAGTTAAATTGTCGAAGGCGGATAATCTCTGCTTCCGGCAGATGAGGTGTTTTATGGATATCTTATGTGATGTTATGGGAATGAAAGCTGAATACAGAGAGTGGAATAAGACAGAATTTCTTCCGCTTTATATTTCAGCGGGATATGATTTTAACAAGGCTGTAATAGATGGTATAGATTGCATAATGTTAAAGCCTAAAGGCGAGCTGCCATATATTCAGAGCCTGAAAAAACAGATTTCAAAGATACAGGAAACTGAAAATATACCTGTGGTGCTGAGGCTGGACGGAATTTCAGTGATAAGACGAAAAAGCCTTATAGAAAACAGAATTCCTTTTGTGTCAGAGCGGCAGGTATATCTGCCGTTTATGGCTGCGCTGCTTACTGCGGCCGGCGAAGAACATAAACAGCATATAGAAAAACTTACGGTTTCAGCACAGATGCTGGCACTTGTGTATCTGTATAGCAGCAAAGAAAAGTTGTATATTACGGAAGCAAGAAAAAAGCTGCCTTTCTCTGCAATGAGTATTACAAGAGCTGCAAGACTTCTGGAGGACACAGGGCTTTTTACACTCTCTAAAGACGGGGTGAACAGAATTATTTACAGCAGGCATTCGAAATATGATATATATGAAAAGCTGAAAAAATATATGAGGTCACCGGTAAAGACCGCAGGATATATAGACAAAAACAGGCTGCCTGAAGAGGTTGTTTTTGCAGGAGATACGGCGCTGTCTGCCAGAAGTATGCTTGGCGCAGATGATTTTAAAACGTTTGCGACAGCGCCGGGCTTTGAGACTGCTGTACTTGAGGAAGAACTTGTTGATATTAAAAAACAGTGCAGGCTGGAAATATGGAAATATGATCCGTATATGTTTTCGTGTGACGGATTTGCAGATCCTGTATCTGTTGCTCTATCCCTTGAAAAAACATCAGATGAAAGAATTCAGATATCCGTTGAGGAAATGATTAAAAAAATCTGGAGATAAAATGGTACAGGGAATTAAAAATTTTAAACACTGGTTTGCAGGATTTGAGGAACAGTATATAGTTATCGGAGGTGTTGCCTGTGAGCTGCTTATGTCAGAAGCAGAGCTTCAATTCAGGACTACTAAAGACATAGACGTAGTACTTGTAGTGGAGGCTTTGACTCCGCAACTTGCTGAAAGGTTCTGGGAGTATGTAAGAAATGCTGGATATATCCACATTAATAAGAATACAGGCAGGATGCAGTGCTGTCGTTTTGATAAGCCTCAAAAACCGGAGTATCCTGTGATGATAGAGCTTTTTGCAGGAAAGCCGAATATACTTGATGACGGCTGCGGTATGAAAATACCTGTTTCAATCAGCGATGACGTATCAAGTCTTTCGGCAATTCTTCTGGATAAGGATTACTATAATCTGGTACTTGAAGGGCAGATTTGTGTTGACGGATACCGGTCTTAAAACCTGAGTATCTTATACCGCTTAAAAACAGAGCGTGGTCCGATTTGAGCGAAAGAAAGAAAACGGCGGTAAAGCGGAGGTGCAGTTAACAGATGCGATAAAAGCGGAGATTGAATTCTTCATTAACGCTATGGAAAATGAGCGTATGGATACTAAAGCTATAGGTGTAAAAAATGCCGATAAGCAGCAATGCCTAAGCTTACTGAAAAAATGCTATGGTATTTGATGCGGATATGGACAAATAACGGTTGCGGGGTCAAATAAATTAAAAAAGTGATTGCTTTTCACTCCGAGATAATATATAATATTTGCGTTGTCTGTGTATTTTTACAGACAGCTAAACAGACGACCCTTGTGTCGGGAGTGTATTTTACACTGTGCGGTATTGCATATCCGGACCCGGCACCGTTTAGTCCAGAAGGAGGTGAAACAAATGACAAATTATGAGCTTATGTTCATTATCGACCCTACTTTAGAAGACGAGAAGAAGGAAGCTACAGTTGAAACCGTAAAAGGTATCATCGAAGCTGACGGTACAGTTGGAGAAGTAGACGTATGGGGACTGAGAAAGCTTGCATATCCTATCCAGAAGAAGAACGAAGGATACTATGTAGTAGTTACATTCCAGGCTAGCCCAGAATTACCAAAAGAACTTGACAGAAGACTTAGAATTTCTGAAGTAGTAATGAGACACCTTATAATCAATAAGGATGAACAGTAAGGAAGGAGCCCGGTATGAACAGTGTAGTATTAATCGGCAGACTTACAAGAGACCCTGAAGTGAGATATACGCAGGATCAGATGGCTATTGCCAGATTTTCTGTTGCAATAGACAGACCCGTAACTGCCGGCAAAGAAAAACAGACGGACTTTCCGAATGTAGTTGTATTCGGCAAACAGGCCGAGAACTGTGAGAGATTTCTTTCCAAGGGCAGACTCGTAGGCATCCAGGGAAGAATTCAGACAGGCAGCTATACTAACAAGGACGGCAACAAGGTTTACACAACTGAGGTTGTTGCCAACAGAGTTGAATTCCTTGAATGGGGAGACAGGCCATCAGGCGGAGCGGCACCGGCAAGACAGGATGATGACATTCCTGCGGGCTTTGAGGCTCTTGAAGATGAAGATATCCCATTCTAAACTTTCAGGAAAGGAGATAATCTACTATGATGGATAGAAAACGCGGTGGCATGAGAAGAAAAAAAGTATGCCAGTTCTGTGCAGATAAAACTGAAACTATCGACTACAAAGATGTTGAGAAGTTAAGAAAATATGTTACAGAAAGAGGTAAGATTTTACCTAAGAGAATAACTGGTACTTGTGCTATGCACCAGAGAGAAGTAACAAAGGCTATCAAGAGAGCAAGAATTGTTGCTTTATTACCATACACTGCTGAATAAACAGTAAACAACCGGAATGAGTATTATACTTGTTCCGGTATTTTATTTTCCCCTCAAAAATGATAAAATATATTCAATATATCGTAAGGGGAGTGAGTGTATTGAAAACAGGATTTATAGGTGTAGGCAATATGGGTGGTGCTATCTTGAGAAGCTTTGCAGCCTCAGATAATATAGACACCGGCAGCCTGTATATTTACAGCAGAACAGTATCAAAGACAGAAGCGCTTGCACGGGAGCTTGGCGTTAAAACCTGCGGCAGCGCGGCAGAGCTTGCGAAAGCCTGCGACATCATAATAATAGGGGTCAAGCCCGATACGGTTGCATCTGTAATGGAGCAGATAGCGCCTGTATATACGCCGGATAAAATCATAATATCAATGGCGGCAGGCATCAGCATCAGAGCAATCGAGGATATGGCAGGAGTCTCTGCAAAGGTAATCAGAATAATGCCCAACACGCCGGTCATGGTTGGAGAGGGCATGACGGCCATATTTGTAAATGACAATATCACAGAAGAAGATAAACAGACAGTGTATGATATGTTCAGCCGGACCGGCAGAGCGGAATTTGCGGACGAGAGTATGATACACTGCATTATAGGGGTGTCGGGTTCAAGCCCCGCATACACATATATGTATATAGACGCACTTGCGCAGGCGGCGCAGGCAGAGGGAATGAGCAGGGAGCAGGCAGTGGATTTTGCAGCTCAATCGGTTCTCGGCGCTGCTAAAATGGTACTTGAAACAGGGCAGCCTCCGCAGCAGCTGAGGGACAATGTATGCTCGCCGGGAGGCACCACAATAGAAGCAGTAAAAACCCTGCAGCAAAACGGCTTTGCTGACAGGCTCACGGAGGGCTTTAACGCCTGCGTCAGAAAATCGGAGGATATGAGCAGATGATAGTTGAAGAAAAAACAATATCAAGTGAAATGATATATGAGGGAGCAATATTAAACCTCAGAAGAGACAAGGTTACGGTTAAAGACGGCAAAACCGCCTACAGAGAAATAATCGAGCATAACGGCGCCGTGGCGCTTGTCCCTGTAACAGCAGACGGCAAGGTGGTAATGGTAAGACAGTACCGCAAGGCCTGCGAAAAAGCGCTCCTTGAAATTCCTGCAGGCAAAATAGACAAAGGCGAGGAGCCGATTGTCTGCGCGGCAAGAGAGCTTAGAGAGGAAACAGGCTATACGGCGGAGGATATCGAGCATATGAGCGAGTTTTATGTTGCCTGCGGCTACAGCGGAGAAAAAATCTCCATATACCTGTGCACAGGACTTACAGCAGGAAGTACCGATTTTGACGAGGACGAGGCTCTCGATATAGTCGAGATACCGCTTGAGGAGCTTTACACCATGTGTATGAACGATGAGCTTGAAGATTCCAAGACAATAGTAGGAATACTTATGGCTAAAGAGAAACTGGCACAAAAACAGCCTCGATAGCAGCGCACACCATAAGCATAATCAGCATAACAATATTAACGATAATATACGGACCTGCCTTTTGGGGCAGGTTCGCTTTTTCTATTCCGCCCTTTTTTGATGCAAGAAATCCGTATGCGTATGACAGGGCAAATGAAGCGGCAAGTATGAACAGAGGCACCAGCAGCATATTCTGGGGCAGTACCGAGAGCATTATCAGTTTAATGCCGTCTGTACTCATGCTGTCGATAATCATAGTGCAGGAAAGCCCCAGAGCTGCGCCCTTGTAAAGCAGCGGCAGCATCGAAAGCGGCGCGCCCAGAACCGTAAACCCTCCTGTAAAAATAACGAGCCACAGCACGGCGTTTTTTCTGAAGGCGGTCTGTGCATAGTCTATAAACGATACGTCTGCAGCATCTCCGGCAAGGAACGACAGCAGATGCTCTGCAATAGCCTCTTTTTCGGAAGGCTCCATGGTTACAGCCATAAAAATCCCCATAAAAAGACCCGAAAGAAACACAAACGTTGATATTGAAATTGCTTTATTGCCGGGAAGCGACGGCAATTTTATTCTTGAATTCATACAAGCCCTCCGAAAACTTCTGATAATTATAGATATGACAGCGGTTTGTTTTTTAGTACAGCCTTGCAAAATATACTTTGCGGGAGTATAATCATAGCATAGATTATTGTAAACTAATGAGAGGGTCGGTATGTATACAGACAGCTTTACAGATTACCTTAAAAATGACAAAAAAGCCTCGGCAAATACCGTTGAGGCATACAGGAGAGATATTGACGGCTTCCGAAAATATATGGAGGAGCGCGGCAGCAGCGATCTTGCCGTTGCGGTGAGTACAGACATAACAGGATATATGCTTAAGCTAAGGACAGAGGGCAAGTCGGCATCTACAATAAACAGAAAAATGGCGTCTCTGAGGGCCTTTTACTCGTTTCTTGCAGAGCGGGGTTATGTCAGAAGCAACCCTGCGGCAGAGCTTACCGTACCCAGGACGGAAACCAGAGAGCTTGAATACCTCAGCATCGAGGAGGTTGAAAGACTGCTGGAGATGCCCGATGAAACTGCAGCAGGCATCAGAGACAGAGCCATCCTTGAGATAATGTATGCAACAGGTATGAGAGTAAACGAGCTGATACAGGCAGAGGTTTCCGATGTCAATACGACCCTTGGCTTCATATCCTTTGACGGATCACACGGCAAGGCGCGCATTGTACCTATAGGCAGACCCGCAAGACAGGCGGTTGAAATATATATCAGAGACGCAAGACCGCTGCTGGTCAAAGACAGAGAGGACTGCGGAGTGCTGTTTTTAAACTACTACGGACAGCCGCTGACAAGGCAGGGCCTCTGGAAGATAATAAGCGGGTACGGAGAAAAAGCTGGACTTGAAACCAGACTGACTCCGCATATACTGCGAAACTCCTTTGCGGTTCATATGATCGAAAACGGAGCGGATATCAAAGCCCTCCAGGAACTTATGGGCCACGAGGATATTACGGCGATGCAGATATATATGAACATAAAGAAAAACAGAATAAAAGACGTATATGACAGCACGCATCCGAGAGCCTGAAAACCTCTGTAAAATCGATTTTAACAGGCTACAGCGCCAAAAATACTGACAGTAAATACTAAAATCTGATATAAATTAAATAACGCTTTACAACTGTTTTTGCAGGGGGGGGGAGCGTAATATTTTATATGAAATATTAAGAGGAGGCACCGATGTTGAAACCTGAAAAACGCAAAAAAATACTTGTAATCGACGATGACAGAATTAACAGAGCGATAATAGCAGAAATTCTTGAAGAAAACTTTGATGTTATAGAAAAAGCGGATATAGATACAGCTTATGCTCTTGAAGAAAACACCAAAAAGCACATAGACCTGATACTGATAGATATGTTCCTCAAAGACGGCGAGTTCTGGAAGTTTATGGACAGACTCAAAATCCGCAGCGATTATGCGAATATACCGGTCATAGTTATAATTGCACCCGATACGGATAATACATTTATCGAGCGCGCGGGCAGACTTGGCGCGGCCGAGTTTATCGCAAGACCGTTTTCCGAATACATTATAAATCGTCGTATTTCAAAAATTATAGACATATCACCGGAAAAATCCGAACATATGCAGGACAGGCAGAACGGTGAGAGCATTAGAGAGCGAACCTCTGCATATCTTGAAGAGGAAAGAGCAAAATCGGATTTCTTCCTTTCACAGACAAGGGAGATATGGTTTAAATACAATTTTGATCCGCAGGTAATTACTCTTTCGAGAATGTCAGCGGATAAGCTGGGAGTTCCGCAAATTGTGGAGAACCCGTTCGAAAATGAAAAAATTAAATCGTTTTTTGACGATGGACAGTATGAGCGCATCAGAAATTCCCTCAGAGACTTATCTGCGGAGAATTCATTTTATGAGGGCGAAATGCAGCTGAATACAGAAGCCGGCAGGAAATGGTACAGGCTGTCGATGTATATAGTATGGTCGGCAGAGCTTAACAAACCGGCATCTGTTTTCGGAATGTTTCAGGACATCGACACAGGATACAGGGAACTGGAAAAACTTCAAAGCTATGAAGCGCCGGAGGCGCAGCTTTCTGCGGAGGCTTTAGACTGTGATATACCTGAAATAACAGAGGCGCAGGCCGTAAATATTATGAAATACTTCGGAAGAATGTTTGAGTTTGTGCGCCTTGTAGACCCTGAGATATGTATGCAGTTTACAATAGACAGCGACAACCATATAATCGAAAAGCCTCACAGATGCTATGCAATATGGAACAAATCAAACCGCTGCGATAACTGCATATCAATGACGGTGGCGCATACAAAGAAAACACTTACCAAGCTGGAATTTATAAATGACAGAATATACAACGTGTCGGCGGCATATATACTTGTCGACGGCAAGGGGTATGTTTTAGAGCTTGCGTCATTTGTAGACCACGATGTTATGCTGTCTGCCGATGACAAAAACAAGCTTCTAAATGCGATTACGGCACATAACAGACAGCTGTATATAGATTCGGTAACAGGAATATACAACCGCAGATACTATGATGACAGACTTTGTGAGCTTAGCGGCGAATTTGCGTTTGCAATGATTGATATAGATAATTTCAAGCAGATAAATGACCGTTTCGGTCATCTTGCAGGTGATGCGGCTCTTGCGGCAGTTGCGCAGGCAATTAAAGAAAACGTCAGAACAGGCGATGATGTGGTACGATTTGGAGGAGATGAATTTTTCGTTCTGTTCAAGGATATGCCAAATGAAATACTGCTGCGAAAGCTTGAAAAGATACTTCATGCAGTCGAGAGAGTAAGACTTGAGGAGTACCCGGAGCTCAGAGTCACAGTCAGCATTGGCGGAGCATATGACAGAGGCAAGCTGTCGCAGATACTGCGTAAGGCGGACATAGCTATGTATAATGCCAAGGGCAGGCGCAACAGGATATGTATATATGAAGATTAAATTAATTTACTAATCTGGAAAGTGAACGAAAATGAAAGGTAAAAAAGATACAATCGGTTTTGTAAAAGAGAATATTATACTGCTGATTGTTGTACTGGCAGGAATACTGCTTCTGGCTTTTTCAGCATATTACACCAAACTGGGAACAGCTTCCGAGCAGAGAGCCTACAGGCTTTTGAGCGACTCTGCCGAGGCGCAGCGTGTGGCAATAGACGAGAGAGTCAGCGCAAGTTTTCAGCAGATGAGCATTATAGGGGCGGAGATAGACTGGAAAGAGGACATATACAGCGACCCGGCTCTTGTTTCAAGGCTTGATGACGTTGTGGACGCAAGTCCCTTTGAAAATCTGGCAGTTTCAGATACAAGCGGCGTGATGCTCTACAGGAACGGAGATACGGCGGACTGCTCCGACCGTGAATACTTCAAAAAAGCCATCGAGGGAGAGGAAAGCATAGAGTTCCTCAAAAAAGGCCGTATGAGCGGAAAAACCATATTTGTATTTGCACAGCCGGTGTACAGAAACCGGGAGATTGTCGGAGTTGTGGTTGCAACCAGAAGTTTAAGTGATATGAGTGAAACTCTTGCCACTCACGACTCTATTGAAAACCAGTATAAATTCCTCTGCTATGAGGATGGGGAAATCATTACGGCGGTGATAGGCGAAGGTGAAAAATCCGAAATATCATCGGGATATCTTAAGGACTGCTTCGAGCCTTCGGGCAATGCACAAGAAATATCCGAAAACAAAGTCAGCATATATGAATATAACGGGCAGAAGTATTACGGTATATATGCTCCGTCGGGACTTGACGATATATATATATTCAGTGCGGCAGAAACAGATTATGCGAATAATCTTGCAGGTCTTTACAACAGATGGACTATTGCAATAATCGCTCTGGCTCTCGCCCTGACAATAATAGCGTCGTTTATTATCATCAGACAGCTTAAGAGGGACATAACCCTGGCCCAGCGGCAGGAGGCGGAGAAAAAGCATAAACTTGAGGAATACTACAACTTCCAGAACAGGCGTTATCTAGGCCGCAAAAACGTTTCAAGATCGTTTTACCTTAACCTTACTCGCAATACATGCAGAAAAGACAGCGACGGCAAATTAGGAAGTGAAATAGAGATAAAAGACGGTATGAGCATAGAGCTTCTGTGCAATAGCATATGCGGCCTGCTCCACCCGCAGGAGAGAGCGCGTTATATGGAGAGTATGTCAAGAGAAAGTCTGATTGAAGCCTTTGGCAGTGGCGAGTCCACAGTGAGAGACTATTTCCTGTTCTACTACAGCGGATACGGATATACATGGCTCAGGACTACGGCGGATATAGTCAGAAACCCTATGACAGGCGAGCTTGAGGCCATACTGTATGCTTTTTCGGTAAACAGGAAAAAGCGTGTAGAGCAGATAGGACAGAAGCTTATCAATGAGAAATTTGTTGCAATGGGTCTGATAGACGTCATGTCAGGTTATGTTTACGATATCAAAGGACTGTCGGAGTATAACGCAGGAGAAACGGAAGCAGGCAGAGTTGAGGAACTTCTGTATGATACCGCTGCCGCAGAAACTCTTGGCAGGGTACTGCCGACGGAGGAATTCCAATACATCAGTAAAAAAGTAAAGTTTGAAACAGTCATTGATGAACTTGAAAAAAACGGAGAATACAGCGTCAGAGTCAGCATTACGCATAACGGAGAAAGTGTTGCGGAGCATTATCAGATAAGCTATTCATACCTCGACGATTATCAGGAGAGCATTATGGTGTCCTGTGAAAATGTAACAGATATTCTTGAGGGTAAACTTGACACTGAAACAGGACTTTACAATATGGCGGGCTTTGACGAAGCGGTGCAGAAATGGATTGCGGACAATCCGGGCAGAAAATACCGTCTGCAAAGATACAGGATTGACGGATTTATGAATATCAATGCCACCTACGGATACAAAGTGGGAAGCCGCCTCATAAACGATATAGGCAAATATATGAGAGCTCGTACAGGCAGGGACAGCTTTGCCGCGCATATCAATGCGGACAACTTTGTCAGATTCTGCGCAGATGACAGCATTTCGCCTGAGTCTTTCTATGAGAAATTCCTTACGGACTTTGCGGATTATGAGCTTAGTTATCCTCTTTTTCTGAAAATGGGTATATATGATTTATGTGAGCCTGACTGTGATACCCTTACTATGAGCTATAGAGCAAACCTTGCAATACAGTCCATAGAGGGCGATTTCTCAAGACATATTGCATATTACAGCAAAGGTCTTATGCAGGCTACAAAGGAAGAACAGCAGATGCTGGCAGATGTCGAAAATGCGGTCAGACAGGGACAGTTTGAAGTATGGCTTCAGCCTCAGTATGATTACAGCAGCGGCAGAATTATAGGGGCGGAGGCGCTGGCAAGATGGAATCACCCTGAACTGGGAATGATAACACCGGGAGCGTTTATCCCTGTCTTAGAGCGAAGCAGACAGGTAGGCATGCTCGACGAGTATGTTTGGGATAAAGCCTGCCAGTATATAAACAGATGGAGCAAAAAAGGATTTAACATTCCGGTTTCGGTAAACGTTTCCCGTGTGGATATACAGAATTCGGGAATGTGCGAAACTCTGATAAATCTGGTAAAAAAATATGATATTCCGCCCGAATATTTAAGGCTTGAAATCACAGAGAGCGCATATATGAATGAGCCGCACGAGCTGGCAGCCGCAGTTGCGGAGCTTAGAGCGGCAGGTTTCATTATAGAGATGGACGATTTCGGCAGCGGATATTCATCACTTAACGCGCTTAAGGATTTAGACATAGACGTGCTCAAGCTTGATATGAAACTTGTTTCGGAAATAGGCGACGGCAATGAAAAAAACGACAATATATTGAGAAACGTGGTGCATATGGCAAATGCTCTTAATATGTCCGTTATTGCAGAGGGTGTTGAAACCGAAGTGCAGGCCGGATACCTGAAATCAATAAACTGCAATTATATGCAGGGATATTATTTCAGCAAACCGATAAAAGCAGAGGATATAGAGAAATTATTTGAAGAAAGCAAAAACAGCAACTAGCTTAAAAACGGCTGCTGCGGAGGGTTAAATTAAAATAGACGGCAAAACAGGCAGAGATATTCTCACCAATATGTATGGAAGACAGGTATTCTTTGAAAGAGCAAAAGCTATGATTGAAGAAAAAGCCGCCGGATACTATATCCTGTCCAGCATCAATGTTGAAAATTTAAAATTTATAAACAGCGCATACGGACTCGACTCAGGAGATGCAGTGCTTCGTGCATATTGCAGACTGTACTGTCCGCTGTATGGCTGCCATAGGAGGTATAGCAGGCCGAATATACGGAGATGCTTTTGCTGCATTGTTTCCGGCATCCTATGCCGATTCAAAGCTTCTTGCAGAGCTTTATCTTGAGTCTGCGGCTCCTGCCTGTATTGATGAAAAAATCAGGCTCAGGGTAGGCAGATTTGTCGTAAACGTGCCGGGAGCGTCTATAGAGTCTATGTATGACTATGCCAAAATCGCCGGTGATTCCGTCAGGGGCAATTACGAAAAACATATAGAATACTATAACGATTTTATTAAGGATGAGCTGCTGCGAAAGCATCAGATTATCTACGAGATGGACAGCGCTCTTGCGGAAGGACAGTTTGAGCCGTGGCTGCAGCCTCAGTACAACCACGCTACAGGCGCTATGATAGGAGCGGAGGTGCTGGTTCGCTGGAACAGAAACGGCACATATATTTCACCTGCCGAATTTATCCCTAGTGTAAATGATATTGATGAATTTCAGAAAGAACTTAAAGAGGGACTTCTGGCAAAGAGAATTCACTCACTGATAATGGCGCCGATGTGGAAAGATGGCAGGCTCATAGGGTTTGTAGGTACGGACAATCCGACCAGAGCCGTAACTCACCTGGTGCATCTGGCAGCGCTGGGAGATTACCTTGCAGTGCTTCTGACAAGGCGCGACTTTCCGGAACAGTAACAGGTGCATACCGATTGAAAAACAGGGAAATCAAAGCGTGTACGGCTTCTAACCGAGGCAGATCGTATGCGCTTTTGTGTTTTTTTGTTTGACAAATGTGGCAAAAGTGTGGTAAAATACCGATATTAAGTTATTACAAAAGGATAAGAGAGACTATAATGAAGAAATTATTCAGCATAATTACCACGCTGGCCCTTTTATTTTCATTCCCCGCGGCGGCATATGCGAACGTGGAGACCAAAGCTTCAGATGACAGCATTACGCTGAGCTGGCAGCAGGACAAAGAGGCCACAGGTTACTATATATACACAAACGATAAGAAATCGGGATATTATTCACTTGCAGACGTAGTTGTCGGAAGCGACAACACAAAGTACAAGTTCACAGGACTTGAGAAAGATAAGACCTACTGGTACAAAATCAGAGCATATTACATAACAGACAACGACTTTAAATTCGGCGAATACTCTGACCCTGTAGACGAGCGTGTCAAGCTTGAAGCGCCTGACAGCCTCAAGGCCAAGGCAGTTTCCGACAGCACAATCAAAATCTCGTGGGATGAGGTTGACGATGCGGACGGATACAAGGTGTACAGATACAATTCGTCAAAAGGACAGTATACGTGTATCAAGACTGTCGGCGCAAAGACAACGGCATACAAAAATACCGGACTTTCCGCAGAAACCAAAAAATCCTACAAGGTTGCGGCCTACACCAAAGAGGGCAGCAGGACCTATATAGGATATAAATCGGACAAGGCTTCCGCAACCACCGACAAATCGGACAGCGTTGAAACCCTTATAGACAAGGCCGAGTCAAAGCTGGGATGCCCGTATGTTTCAGGTGCGGCAGGTCCAAACAGTTTTGACTGTTCGGGGTTTGTACACTGGGTTTTCAAAAAGTCGGATGTATCTCCGGTGAAGTTTTCAAGGTCATCAGCTCAGGGTATATACAGCAGCCTCAGGAAATATGACATAGGAAGCACATCGCTGGCAAACGCCCGCAGGGGAGATATGCTTTTCTTTGGAAGCAGCAAATCAAACATATGGCATACTTCCATATATTACGGCAACAGCAAGCAGATACACGCGTTTTCAACGTGGGGCAGGGTTGCTGTAAATCCTGTAAGTATGTCTACAAGCAACAAGAAGCTTGTGGCAATAGTCAGACTGCCGATGAGATAGAGCGTTAATAAGATAGTAAAGTTAAGGGACCGCCACATCAGCTTAAAACCTGATGCGACAGCCCCTTTTTTCTTTATAACATAGGAAATATCGGCTTGTATATAATTCCATATATTTCCCCTTTCTTTATATCCTAGAGTGAATATTTGTTTTTGTACATTTTGAAGTTTGACTTGAACTCGTCTGTATCGTTTCTTATGTCACCCAGATATTTGTGCATATCAAATGATGCGTTTTCTGATATCTCGGTGATGCAGGCCGCTATGTTGGAGCAGTGGTCTGCTGTTCTTTCAAGGTTAGTAAGAATATCCGACAGTACAAATCCGTGGTCTATGGTACATTCGCTTTTCTGAAGTCTTAATATATGGTGCAGCTTTATCTGCTCTACCAGTATATCTATAGTCTGTTCAAGCGGCTCTACGAGAGATGCTTTGTCAAGGTCATTGTCAATGAAAGCGCCGTAAGCAAGGTCTGTGATTTCAAATACAGCCTCTTTGAGTATGGAAACCTCATGTTTTGCTTCATCTGAAAACCCAATGTGCTTGCTGTTTATTTCCTCTGCGGACTCTACAATGTTTACTGCGTGGTCCGATATTCTCTCAAAATCGCCGATAAGCTTGAGAAGCTTTGTTATCTTATGATTTTCGGTTTCCGATATGTCTTCGTTTGACAGTTTGACAAGGTATGAGCCTATAGCATCTTCATAGACATCGGCATCTTTTTCGTATTTCCTTACCTTTTTGGCCGTCGGCGCATCATATATGTTGAGAAGAGGCATTGCTGTTTTAATTGAGCTTACTGCTGCATCAGCCATATCAGCGGTTACAGCTTCCGCACGCTCTAAGGCTACTGACGGAGTGATGAGAAGTCTTTCGTCAAGCAGTGTTGCTTCTTCTTTTGTAGGGGCGTCCTTTATAGTCAGGGTTGCCAGCTTGCCCAGTCCTGCGCCAAACGGCAGAAGAAGCGCTGTGCAAAGCAGGTTGAACATCGAATGTGTAATTGCTATTCCGAACTGGTTTGCCTGCAGATCCACAAATGCGAAATGAACAAATGAATTAACTGCATAAAACAGCAGCAGCAGTGCGACTGTACCGATTATATTGAAATACAGGTGTACAAACGCAACACGCTTGGCGTTTTTGTTTGCGCCTATAGATGATATTAATGCTGTAACGCAGGTACCTATGTTCTGTCCCATTATGATAGGAATTGCTGAAGCGTAGGTGATTGCGCCTGTTGTTGACAGTGCCTGAAGTATACCTACCGAAGCAGATGAGCTCTGTATTATTGCTGTCAGCAGTGCGCCTGCCAGAACTCCGAGGATAGGATTTGAGAATACCGTGAGCAGATTTGTAAAGCCCTCCACTTCTTTTAATCCTGAAACTGCGCCTGACATTGACTCCATACCGTACATAAGCACTGCAAAGCCGAGAAGTATCATACCTGTATCTTTTTTCTCGGTGTTTTTAACAAACATATAGAAGATGATACCGATAAGAGCAAGCACAGGTGTAAATGAGGACGGCTTAAGAAGCTGAACTATTACACTGTCACCGCTTATGCCTGTTAAACTCAGCAGCCATGCGGTTACTGTAGTTCCTACATTGGCACCCATTATTACATATATGGACTGTTTAAGCGTTATGATTTCAGAGTTTACAAGACCGACCAGCATTACTGTTGTTGCCGAGGAACTCTGTATTATTGAAGTGATACCAAGTCCGAGACCGAAGCCCTTGATAGGGTTGTCCGTTATTTTGCCTAAAACGGTGTTAAGCTGACCGCCTGCTTTTTTTTCGAGAGCGTTGCCCATAACCTGCATACCGAACAGGAACAGAGCAAGTCCGCCTATAAGGGATAGAAAATCAAAAATATTCATCACATACCTCCGTAATCCATAAGTCAGTCCAAATAATATACGGCAAGTGTGAAATGTAGAATATCAGTTATGTTAAATCTGTGTAAAATCTGCTGCAGGTTATTTGAATTCCAGTGAAATTGAAGTGCCCTTGCCAGGAGCGCTGTCTATATGTATAACCGCATTGTGATATACAGCGCCGTGCTTGACTATGGAAAGACCAAGCCCTGTACCGCCGACCTCTTTGGAATGGCTCTTGTCAACCCTGTAAAACCTTTCAAATATACGGCTCTGCTGATCGGACGGAATACCTATGCCGTCATCTCTGACCGTAAGCTGTCTGTCCGATATTATAACCTGGGCGTGACCTCCGGGGCTGTTGTATTTTATGGCGTTGTCGCAGAGGTTTGAAATTATTTCATCAAGTATGCGGCGGTTTCCGTCAACATAGCAGCTTTTGCCTGAAAGAGTCAGGGTGATGTCTGATTTTTCGGCAACGGGTGCAAGACGTGAAACAACCTCTGAAGCAACCTGATACAGATCCACAGGCTCTTTATCGTAAGGAATTTCTCCGCCGTCAAGCTGTGAAAGCCTGATTATATCGTTTACAAGGGTTATTAGGCGCTGCGCCTCCCTATATATATTATCTGAAAATCTCACAGCGGTATCCTCATCTGCAAGGCCGTTTTTGATAAGCTCTGCAAATCCCGAAATAGAGGTTAGAGGTGTTTTGAGCTCGTGAGAAACATTTGAGGTGAATTCTCTTCTCAGAACATCGCGTTTTTCTTTTTCGGTTTCATCTATTACCATTATTACAAGACCCTCTTTTTCGCCCTCGTGAATTACGGGAGCCGCTATTACCTCACAGTAGGTATCTCCTATATGCATGGTGCAGGAGCTTCTTTTTCCCTCCAGCGCAGAAAGCACCGCATATCTGAACCTGTCGTCTTTGCTGAGATCCAGCACATGAAAAGGACTGCCCTCGCCGGTAAAGCCAAGGAGCCTGAGAGCGCTGTGATTGCAGGATAGTATTTCAGCCTTTGTATTGGTTATAATCATGCCCTCGCTCATACTTTCCATTGTGGCATTAAGCTGCGCCTGCTGAAGCTTAAGCTCATCTATCTGTGAGAGTATTTTCTGATTCTGGGATTTGAGTCTTCTGACTGCGGGTCTTAATTCGTCATAGATTTCCTCTTCATCGGGATTGTCAATATCTATATTCTCAAGAGGCTTTACAATTCTTGATGACAGCCTGAACGCTATGAGTGCGCTGAGAATAAGGGCAAATGCAAAAATAAAAAGAATTGCTTTTATCATACCCTTGAGAACCGTTAAAAATGTATACCGATTTGAAGAAACCCTTAATATAGTATTGTCGTCAAGTCTGAGAGCGTAATATACGGTCTGCACCGACATTGTGCCGGAGTTCCTTATAGCCGTTCCATAGCCGTCTGCGACAGCTTCATTTATCTCCTCGCGGTCGAGGTGATTTTCCATTTCGGAGGCATCGGCCCTGTTGTCGTAAAGAACCTTGCCGCTTTTGTCTATCCAGGTTATCCTTATTTCATCTTCCGAAATGCTGTCAAGATAATCTGCGCCGCCAAGCTTAAGTCCTGCCGCAGCGTATGCCGCCTCCTGACCAAGCTCTGTTTCAAGCTGGGTATTAAAATATTTATATGAGGCATTGAGGGTAATGCCTGTTGATGCGATTACAAAACACAGTATTGCAATCAGGGTATTTCTGAATATTCGCAGTTTCATTTATCTGTCACCAATCCTGTAGCCGACTCCGCGAATGGTTTCTATAAGGCTGCCTGCCTCGGACAGCTTGTGGCGGAGCGTCCTTATATGCACATCTACGGTGCGGTTTTCGCCGTCAAAATCATATCCCCAGATGTGCTGGAGTATCTGATCTCTGGTAAGCACCATACCTTTGTTTTCAAACAGGTATTTCAGCAGCTCAAACTCCTTGTAGGTCAGGACAACCTCATTGCCCGATACTGTTACCATATGCTTTGAAACAGACAGGCACAGAGGTCCCGCCGCATAGGTTTTGCCCTGTGAGGAAACGGAGCTTCTGCGCAGTACCGCTTTTACTCTTGATACCAGCTCCATAACGCCGAATGGCTTGGTTATGTAATCGTCGGCTCCTGCATCAAGTGCCGTAACCTTGTCAAACTCACTGCCTTTGGCTGTAAGCATTATAACCGGGATGTCGGAGGTGGTATCTCTGCTGCGAAGCTTTGAAAGCACCTGAAGCCCGTCTTCTTCGGGCAGCATAACATCAAGGATTACAAGCTCCGGCAGATTTTCGGAAACAGCACGCCAGAACTCAGAGGGAGCTGCAAAGCCTTCTGCTTCATTTCCTGTCACGTTCAGCGAATAGCATACAAGCTCGCGTATATTTTCATCGTCTTCAAGTAAGTAAATCATAATAACTCTCCATATTTATAGGTTATGTATAGTATAGACCAAAAAAATGATGATTGCATCTTTTTTGTTGAGCTGCGGATATATTTTTAATTTGGAGTGTGATAAAATCTTAGATATAGAGAGGGGAAAGAATATGAATGATATATTTACGCAGCAGCCCGATATAGTGACTGCGGGTACGGACTTTGTAATAAGTCTGATGGCGGCTGTTTTTGGATATATGACTGTCAGGAGACATACAGACAGGAACGCCGTATGCAATATGAGTATTCTGATGTTTGCGGCGGTGTTTGCCGCGGGAATTGCGGGAGCTGTGCTTCACGGTCTTACTGCGGTTTCCGAAAGCTTTGCGGCAGAGCAGGTGATAAGAGCATTTACGGCAGCCTGCCTTGGAGGCATAGCGGTTCCTGTCGTGTATATATGTATGTATTGCGCTTCGGGACGGTTGCACGCTGCGAGGCTTGGAAGAGCGGCTCTGATATTGTGGGTGGCGTCTGCAACGGCTGCGGCAGTGTCTGCTGCCGGAGGAAACAGGGCTTTCGGACCTGTATATATTTATGCCGCAGTCTGCATTCTGTTTGCCGCAGGCAGCGGAATTTACTGTGTTTTATCGGGAAAGGCAAGAGAGATGATATTTCTTCTGATATGTATTGCCGCGGCGGGAGCAGGACTTGCAGTTCAGAATCTGCTTGCAGAGGGGAAAACACTTAATCTGATATTGCAGTTTAATCATTCGGGGCTTGCTCATATTGCAGTTATAGCTGTGCTGCCTCTGACATATATATGGTGTAACAGAATTATATCGAGATATAAATGAAATGGCTATTTCTCATCGGAAGCAAGCCATTTTTTTCTTGTTTCATCACAGGAAAGCTGCTCTCCCGAAATACTGATGCAGTATTCTCTGCAATAGCAGACGGAACATTCGTGTACTGTGTTTTCAAGCTGAATAAGTTCATCTATTGTAAGCAGCTTCAGTCGTTTCTCGTAATTAGTCATAATTCAAACCCTCCGTTGTGGCTCTTTGTTACCGCCATTATACCACCTTGCAGAAGGTATAATCAATACAAAACCAACTGTAAGGGGAAGCGGAATGAAAATAATTATAAACAGGCGTTTTGCAGAAAATCTGGTTGCTTTGAGATTGCAGCACGGTCTGTCGCAGTACAAGCTTGTAGAGAAGATGCAGCTTCTGGGAAGCACTATGTCGAGAAGCACATATTCGAAGATAGAGCTTGGCGCAGGCAATTTAAAGGTTTCGGACCTTATAGCGCTGAAACAGATATATAATGCGGACTATGCGGAATTCTTTGAAGGCATCAGCATAGACGAAAAAGAAAACGAGTAAAAACAGACTCCCCGAAAAGTGATATATCGGGGAGTTTTAAATATGAATTAATTTTCTGTCCTGCCGCCGGTACCGAAAGTTTGGGTATGGTCTCCTTTGTTGCAGAAGTAATGTATCTGATATCCGGACTCCTTGCCGTGAGCTTCCTGCGTTGTGCGTATGACGCTGAATCTGCCTGCCTGAAGTTTCGTCTGTGTTCCGTCAGAGTAAGTGATGGTATCGGTTATGCCTGTCCATATGTCATCGTCTATATCTGCTATGTATTCTTCTGTCAGCAGATACTCAGTCTGAAGCTCCGCATAGTACGCGCGGACATTTGCAATATCGGCCGCCACCTTTGCCTTGTGCAGGCTGGAACTGAATACAGGAATTGCGATTGCTGCAAGTACTGCAATGACAGCTATTACAATCAGCATTTCCATTATTGTGAAGCCTCTGCCCCGTCTTTTATTTGTTTTCACTGCTTTTACCCCTGTTTAAAAAAATTCTTTTACCCTTATACATATACTAAAAACCGAACACCTACTGCAACAGAGTCTGTGTCCGGTTATGGTGAGGGTAGAGGGACTCGAACCCCCAACCTGCGCATTCGTAGTGCGTTACTCTATCCATTGAGCTACACCCCCATGTTCGTACAACAATCATTATACAAAACAGCGGCAGTATTGTCAAAGAGATTTTGCGCATTTATGTGATTTTTTAGTCGTACATTCAGTAATATTTCTTGCTACCGGTTTGTTTACGGTATACAATTGTATCATAAACAGACATTATGAAAGGTACAAAGGTACGGATATATGACTGACGGACAGAAAAGACTTGAAGAACATATGACAAGGACTCTTTACGAGAATAATGTTAATCAGAAAGATTTAATCAACGGTATGATGCGCGCGGAGGCGGCAGGCTGTTCCTATGAAGAGGGAACCCTGTCCTTTGCCTTTCCGGTTCAGAAATGGCAGACTAACAGAGTAGGAAGCCTGCACGGCGGCATTATAGCCACCGCTTTTGACCTGACAGTGGCGGCGCTTGCAAGGTTTTATGCAGGAGCAAATTTCGCGCCGACAGTCAGCCTGGATATTAAATATGTAAGACCTGCAAAAGAGGGAGACACTATAATTGTAACCGCCCGCAGAATTTCGGCAGGCAGGCGCATATCGCAGCTTGTATGCGAAGCAGCAGATAAGGCAACAGGTAAAGTTATTGCAACAGGCGCGTCTGTATATCTTAATATTGATACAGACAGGGAACACAGATAAGAAAGGGATTGTTATGGAGTTTCTGGAACTTGCAAAGAGCAGATATTCGGTTCGTAAATTCAAAAAAGAGCAGATAAGCGACGAGGAGCTTGCAGCTGTGCTTGAAGTGGCAAAGCATTCACCTACGGCGCTTAATTTTCAGCCACAGAAGATATATGTGCTCAAAAGCGATGAGGCTGTGGCAAAAATAAATTCATTGTGCAAATGTATATACGGCGCTCCCATGGTGCTTATAGTATGCTATGATGAAACTGTATGCTGGAGGAACCCTCTGATAAGAGGTCACAAATCAGGGGTGACAGATGTTTCTATCCTCTGTGATGAAATAATGCTTAATGCGTGGAGTATGGGAATAGGCACCTGTTTTGTGGGCTTGTTTGATGATGCAAAGCTTCAGCGGGAATTTAATCTGCCTGAGCATATCAGACCTGTGGCGCTTCTGCCCATCGGCTATCCGTCGGAGACCTGCAAACCTCTTGCGAAAATGCACGATGTGACGAAACCGATAGAAGAAATGGTAAGAGTGATTTAGGAGGAATACAGTATGAAAACTATGAAATACACTACGGCGGACGGCTATACATTTGAGGGATTTATGTTTCGTGATACCCACGGACAGTGCATCAAGGTTCCGTATGAATACAGAGGTATTGTCAATATGGGAGATAAGCTCACAACCGAGCTTGGCGATGTTATAGATCTTGTCGATGAGGATATGGAAGTAATTGATGATGAGATGTATGCCGTATTTTACTACAAATATAACTACTGATTCGGATATAGAAACTGCATATTATCATATGATGCGTACTGCGATGTCGGTGTAATTGCCGCTTGCGGCAGAGTTTTTGAATAAAAGCTTGTTAATTTAGCAAGATATTAATTTACAAAGCATTTTTAAAATGGTATAATGCAATCAATAGGGTTATTCGGGCTGTGCCTTTCAGCCTGCTTAGTCCGCTTTTATATGCTGTTGTAGCTCAGTAGGTAGAGCACTTCCTTGGTAAGGAAGAGGTTCGG
>URGK01000021.1 GCA_900547295.1 uncultured Eubacteriales bacterium | reverse complement strand
AACAGGGCCTTGAGGAAGGACGTAAGGAAGGCCTTGAACAGGGTATTGAACAGGGTATTGAACAGGGTATTGAACAGGGACTTGAAGCAGGAATTGCACAGGGTGAGGCTTCCAAAGCTCTTGCAATAGCTAAGGCATTAAAGGCTAAAGGAGTCGATATTGATATTATAGCTGAAACTTCAGGACTGACTAAAGAGGAAATAGAGCAATTGTAATTACCTTGGTCAGGGTATTGTTCTGACCGGATTATCAGCAGTGAACTGAACTTTTGGCGTACCGGTTTGTATTGACCTGCGTTAATTAAAAATCGGCATCAGGGTGTGTTTCTTTTGAAATGCACCTTTTTAAGTACATTGATTATGATATTATATTTACAGCAGCCGGAACAGACAGGGTGATAAGAGGCGTGTAGAGGAGTATGACTGTAAATTTCCTGAGAGATGAGGCTAAACGCCGAAAATTGTAACACAATGTCACATAAACCGGCAGTGATTAATATTGTCCGGGCAATGAGGAGGTTTGTTATGTGTGAATATGATGACAAGAGAGGGGACTGTGAGGATAATATCCTGATTAATGCAGAGATTGAGGATGAAGCAGAGGCTAAAAGGAAGCAGGATGATGAGGATTTGTTTGATCTGTTTATACTGAATGAGTTTTTTGATCTGTAGGGATAGGGAAACAACTGGAACAATGAGGGTAAAAACTTGAATATTTTAGTATATAGGGGTATAATGTGTGTGAATATTTTGAGAAAGATAAAGGGAGCCAAATGACTACACTAGACTACTATAATAACAATGCTGAATTATTCATCTGTGATACTAAGGATGTTGAATTCAGTGATATACAGAAAGAATTTGCATCATATCTGCCACCTTGTTCAGACATTTTAGATCTGGGCTGCGGCTCCGGGCGTGACTCAATGACCTTTATGAACATGGGATATAATGTGACTCCGGCAGACGGCTCGGAAAAACTCTGTGAAATGACATCAGAGTATCTTGGCATACCTGTAAAACATATGCTGTTTCAGGAGCTTGATGAGCATGAACGATATGACGGGGTATGGGCCTGCGCCAGTATACTTCACCTTAAACACAGTGAGCTTCCTGATGTGATAGACAGGATAATTAAATCACTTAAACAAGGTGGGGTTTTTTATGCTTCTTTTAAATACGGAGATTTTAAAGGAGACAGAAACGGCAGATACTATACTGATATGAATGAGGCCGGATGGGAAGCCTTAATGAACCTTAACAAGGAGCTTGTAACCCGAAAGATATGGATTACAGGTGATGTCAGAGCAGGGCGTGAAAATGAGAAATGGTTTAATGTTATAGCTGTTAAAAATAAAAGAGACTGATTATGGCAAATCTGAAAAACGAGGGATATGAACTGGCTGAGAGCTGTACATATTCAAACGGCGGCAGAAGTGAATATTATGTTAAGGGAGGTACAGCCGTTATCATTGACTATGATATATGCAGAGTGAATGATGATAAGGCTGCTTTTCCTTATTCTCTGATTACCGAAAAACAGAACGCATATATGAAAGCCTATAACAAGGTATACAGATTTCTGGCAGAGGATATCAAGCAGGCCGTTATATACGAAGGCTATCAGCCTGATGGAGAGGACTTTGATACCAGAGTATCCGACAGAGGTGATACTGCTGAGCCTTCACCTCTTGAAATGCTGTTTGAAGACAGCTTCACAGCCGTATACGGCGCTGACAGTATTAAGTATCTGAACAGGGAATACAGTATATCGGATTTCGAGGGAAACAACTATTTTCTTGACTACTATATCAGCACAGCCTCAGGAAATATAGCTGTAGAGGAAAACGGAGTAACTTATCATCACCCTCAGATCATAGGGGAGGACAGATATCGCAGGCAGCTTTACAAGCAGAACCTGTGTACAAAATGGGATATCAGGCTGTACAGATTTTCTACAGAGGATTGTCGGTTTAAGGAGAAAATGGAGGATGATATCCGCACCTTTATAGGAAACAGCTGTGATGATTTTGAAGCAGGCGGTCTTATGGCAGCCAGAGAGGTCACTTTGTATGAGCATCAGGAAAACTGCCTTGAAGAGATAGCAAAATCACGCAGACAAGGTAAAAAAGCTTTTCTGGTTGTACTGCCTACTGCAAGCGGCAAATCAAAGATTGTTGAAGAGGATATTAAAGTATTTGCAAAGGGAAGAACTTCCCTGCAGGTACTTGTAATGGCACCAAATCTTAATATAGTCAGCGACTGGAAAGAGCGTATAACAGCTTCTTTGCCGGAATATGAGAAACATATAGATGTGGTTACCTTTGCATATATGTCAAGGAACTACAGCCGCTTTAGTAATGACTATTATAACTATATAGTAATAGATGAGGCACATCACGCTGTAGCACCTGTCTTGAAACGTGTTATACAGCATTTTACACCTGAATTTATGATAGGCATTACCGCTACGGATCAGAGACCTGACCGCAAAAAACTTGAAAGCGTATTCGGCTCATACAGGACCGGCCTGTCACTTCAGAGCGCAATGGAACAGGGAATAATTGCACAGGCAAGAGTCTACAGAGTAGAGTCAAACATAGATTTAAGCAGCGTGAGAGTAAACGGCAGAGAATATGTCAATGCAGACCTTGAAAAGAATATAAGAGTCGTATCAAGAAATGAACTCATAGCCGATGTTATTGAGAAATATTTTAAAGACGGTGAGGCAGGCAGTAAGCAGGGGCTTGTATTCTGTGTCAATACAGCACATACAAGGGAGATGGCAAAGCTTCTTAACGAAAGAGGAATAAGCGCAGCAGCCTATTCAAGCAAAGAAAAAAACACTGCGAAGATAATGTCTGATTTTAAAGACAAAAAGACAAGATTCCTGTGTGCCTGCAGTATGATATCAGAGGGATGGGATTATCCTGAACTTGGAATAATAGTTATGGCAAGGCCGACTCTTTCAAAGGTGCTTTATCTGCAGCAGGTAGGCAGGGGCCTGCGAAAGACAGAAAACAAATCAGACGTATATATTATAGATGTGGTAGATGAATACGGAGCAATGGTGAAGCCCTGCTCAATGCACTCAATCTTTCAGAACGCGCTTTATGTACCATTTGCGCCGATTACAAAGAGAAACTTCACACCGGGAGAGCTGATTGAAATTGACGGCATACATGAATATGTGAATAAAATTACAGAGATAGATATAGACAGCTTTGATGATAAATTCGGAGATTACCTGAGCGCTGAACAGCTGGCAAGAGAATTCTTTGTAAGCACAGGTACGGTAAACTCGTGGATCAAAAAGAAAAAAATAACACCTACGGCAGCGCTGCCTTTCGGAAGCAGAAGCATATATCTTTTCAGCCCGGAGGATGCAGCCGCTATACGCAGGGAACTCAATATTCCTGTTCACGATGATACTACAATATACAGAGATTTCTTTGACTTCCTTGAAGAAAGAGATTATACTTTATCATACAAGATGCCGTTTATGATTTCACTGATTGATAATCTGAGCAGTATCGGAGAGGCTGAAATAGATAAAGTGCTTGACGGATATATCGCCTTTTATATGGACAGGCTGGACAAAGGACTTGCCGCTGACAGAGCCGCATGTCCGTATACATATGAATATCTCAGTGACAGGAAGGCGGTAAAAAAGAATATGCTGACAAATCCGTTTGAGAAATTTGAGAGAAAAAGATTTATGTACTACTCAAAGGATTTAGGCAAGATTGCGCTGAACACAGCACTGTTTAACAGCCTGAAAAGCGAGGATTTTAAAAGAATCCGAAATCAGATGGAAGAGGATCTGAAGGAATATTACAGTGGTATTGAAAATAAGGGGACAGATTAAATTAACAGAAGAAAGGAACTGATACAATGGAATCAAGAGTAGACAAAGCAGCCGAAAGACATAAGAAAGGATACAACTGCGCGCAGGCAGTAGCATGTGCATACTGTGATTTGGCAGGAATTGATGAAGAAACCATGTTCAAGGTTACAGAAGCTATGGGGCTTGGTATGGGCGGTATGAACGGTACCTGCGGTGCTGTTACGGGAGCCTGTGCCATAGCAGGTATGCGGAGCAGCTGCGGTGATCTGAACAAGCCTGTAAGCAAAGGTGCAACATACAAGGTAAGCAGAGAAATAAGCGACAGATTTTTAGAGGAAACAGGATCTCTTACATGCAGAGATATAAAGGGCGTTGATACAGGTAAGGTTCTAAAGAGCTGTCATGACTGTGTCAAGGATGCTGCAAGGATTCTTGAAGAGGTGTGTTTTAAGGAGTGATACATTTATCGGGAAATTACCGGGTTAAGGTTGATTATATATACAATTTGTTTTAAAGAATAAGGAGATTGTGAGATTGATAAAGGACAGAAATGTAAACATAATTACAGATGAGGATAACCATAAAGTTATTTTGATAAATGATATTATGTTTAAGGGTAATCGTAATATTAATTGGTAAGAAGTTAAAGAATACTTAATGGGTTATGTTGGAGATTCTTATCAGATAGAAGCGGATGCATAAGTTGTATATATAGGTAGCGAGTTACCGGAAGAATTTACAGAGTCTGAGCATAGGGAATCTCTTATGGGGGCTAAGGCAAAAGCGAAAGCAAACGCTGCGATAGCAATCCTTGAATTGATACAGAATGCAGCCAATCCTACATACGAAGAAAACAGAAAAGATAAACATAATAAAAACGCTAGAAATGGCTGGTATAGATACGATGTACGGTTCGCATTGCCTGTGTATGAAGATGATGTACCTGTTAGATATAATATATTTAAAGCCAGGTTGCTTATAAATCATGCAGCAAACAATAAAAAGTATCTTTATGATGTGCTGGCAATAAAAAAAGAAACGAGCAGGCTGTATCATAAAGTACAGTGAAAACCCATTTCTTAACAAGAATGATACATCTGATTGATTGAAAAGTCAAGATAATATTAATTGAAGATAGTGTCAAGTTGTTGTGGAATTTTTGATTGACATCAATTCCAAAGTGTGTTTTTGAAGTAAGAAGTTTTGGATGGACAATAAAGCGGATAGGAATAAGTAAATAAGACTTCGAATTGAGCTGGCTGGAGCAGAGATGTTCTGGTCGGCCTTTTTGCTTTAAAGAATGTGGATGTAAAATCTGCACAAATATGATAAAATAAAAATCGGGATTTTATACACTTTATGTGTTTACGATAGAAAAAGAAAAGGAGACCGGAAATGCCAGAGATAGATAAGAAGTATCCAGTGAATACAGCGGTTTGGATTGCGACAGCATTGCTTTCGGCAGAAGCGTTTGATAGTAATCCAGCATGCAGCAAAAAGGATATGTATTTCAAACAAACAGCAATCGTACAGCGTGCACAAGAGCTGGCGGAAAGCAGCGTGGCAAATGCTCGTTGTTCGCAGTGGTGCTGTGCGGATAATGACAACTCATCTAATAATTATCTTCGAGGAGATCTGGTCGAAGATAGTTCATTGAGAAGGTTGAGTTTGATAGATGAATTTCCAGAAAAAACATATCCGGAAAGACTCGACATGTCGGATGAATTGACCATGAATGGAAATAAAATGACAATGGAAGAGCTGTTCTATTTTGTCAGAGAGCAGTATCCAACGGTTATTGGAAATGATAGTAAAATAAATTACATAGGAGTTCTGGATTATCTACGAGATAACACAGATGTTCCGTATTCTAAGCCCGATGCACCGGGACTTGCAGCAGAAGAAGTAAGTCGTCTATTGGAAGTAAAGAAAAAAGGACAAAACGCTATAGCTGAGTTGAAGAAGATGGCAGAAGCATTTGCTGTTAAGTTTAAGTTAGACAAATGTATGTCTATGTCTTGGCTGGATGGTTCAAATACAAAAACGCGCCGCTATTTATGGGCACAATTAAAGTATGGAAAGTATGCAGACAACCCGGTAAGTGTTTCTGTATTTGTTGAGAAAAATGGCAGTGATACTCGTTATAGGGTAAGTTTGGAAATAAAAAATGATGGCACTGATAAAGAGTTGATGAAACAGTACCATTCACATTTAGACATTCCTCTTAATGTGATGGCAGGCCTAGTTTATGTGCCTGATAGTAACGAGTGGGGAAATCCAGATATTTTGAATAAGACGCAAGAGGAAATAAAGCAGGAAGTTGAATCTGGAAAGCTCAAGAAAGTGCAGATATGTAAGTATATTGATAGAAAACCAGATGAAACAAACGCTTATTATCATACAGAAATAACTAAGGCAATAGCTGCTATACTGCCATATTATGAGCATGTACTTGGAATTGAAAAGATAGAGTATTATCCAAGTCTTGCGGAATATGATCCAGGAATTACTGCAGAAGAATACGAAAGAATTCTGGGTGATGAGAATATTGTAAAGCGTGCATGGCTAGATACTCTTCATTACTTGTATTTGATGGGTGGGATAGGAACCTGCAAGCAGATAGCAAATAAATATGGAAATGGTGCTGCGCATTATAATACGAATGCGATCAATGTGGCTAAGGCAGTACATAAGGAAACGAACTGCCCGTTATGTGTAAGAGACACAGGAGAAAATCAATACTGGCCAGTTCTGTTCTATGGACGAGGTTTGACAGACAGTGCCGAAGGTATATTTTCTTATAAAATGAGAGAGCCTTTGATGGAGGCAATCAAAGCATTAGAGAAAAGAGGTGTGTTCCAGGAGATGAAAGAAGCAAATAAAGAGTTTGATAAGAATTTAATATTATATGGACCTCCTGGAACAGGAAAGACATATAATTCTGCCACATACGCTGTTGCAATTTGCGATGGTAAGTCTGTCGATGAACTTACAGATTATGATGCAGTTATGACAAGATATAACGAATTAAAGAAAGCCGGAAGAATAGCATTTACTACATTTCATCAGTCATATGGGTATGAAGAATTTATAGAGGGAATTAAACCGATTATTGATGAGAATAAGCAAGATATTGGATATACGATAGAAGCAGGAGTGTTTAAGGAGTTTTGTGAAAATGCGAAAAGCATTGTTCGAACAAAGAACAGTGATTCTATTGATGCAGGGGCTAGAATATGGAAGTTAACCATTATGAATGGAGATCTGAATCAAGTCAAACAGGAATGCTTTGAAGAAAATAATGTTCGAATGGGATTTGATATGGATTCAGATGAAGCACGTTCTTTCGTGGAAGATGTGAAGCTTGGCGATATTATTTTGTCATTTAAAACTCGAAAGACAATTGATGGAATTGCAATAGTAACAGATGAAGCAGTTGAGTTACAAGACAAGCGTATGTATAAGACTGCGAGAGCAGTGAAATGGCTTGCAAAAAATATTGATGAGGATATTACTGATATAAATAATGGTAAGTTACTTCATAGAATGACATTTGCAAAAGTCCCTAATATGAATGTAAAGGATGTTATTAAGTTAGCTGAGAAAGTAAATCCAGGCTTAGAAAGTACAGTAATTGAAGAAAATGTAGAGCCACATGTATTTATTATTGATGAAATTAACAGAGGAAATATCTCAAAAATATTCGGGGAATTAATTACATTAATTGAAAGTACAAAGAGAGCTGGGATGTCTGAATCAGCATCAGCTATATTACCATATTCAGGAGATGAATTTAGTGTACCATCTAACGTGTATATACTTGGAACAATGAATACAGCAGACAGATCAATTGCATTGATGGATACAGCCCTTCGTAGAAGGTTTCAGTTTATTGAAATGATGCCGGATTTGGATGTGCTTAGAAAGATTCATGCTGATAAGGTAGAGGATCTGGATGTGGCAGCAGTACTTGATAAAATCAATGAAAGAATCACATTTTTATACGATAGAGAACATACAATTGGACATGCATTTTTTACTGGACTTAAGGATGATGCAACACTTGTAAAACTGCAGTCCATATTTGAAAAATCGGTAATTCCGTTATTACAAGAATATTTTTATGAGGACTATCAGAAGGTACAGCTTGTTTTAGGCGATAACGCAAAGAGTGATGATAACTTGAAGTTTATTCTTGATGAGAAAGTAGTGGCAAAGAATATTTTCAAAGGTAACGTTGAAGATGTGATTGATCTTCCAGAAAAGAGATACTCAATTAATAAGGTGGCCTTTGGCAATATCAACAGCTATAAAGAAATTTTGTAAAGCGTGGTGATAGCGTGGATAAACCGTTTGAGGTAAAAGAGTTTGATTCTATTATCTGCAATGCGGATTATAAAGATGATGAAAAATACAAATATTTGAATCAGAAAGAATTCGATAATCTGGTGGCGTTTATCCATGAGTTTACAGGAGATGCGGATAGTGCAGATGCGTTAGACTTTATGAAGATTGGCTACCGACGTAATGTTGGAGAAGTAGTCTCTATAAAGAACTACGTTGGTCTGATTCAAATGAAGAATGGTTTCCAGATCCAGGTACTTCCAAAGATATCGTTTGGAGCGGAAGACGAAGGAAATGTGCAAACCAAGAGAGTGTTCCTTAGAATGCTCCGAAGCATGAAGGATTTTCCAAGTAAGGTTTTCAACGATGCTTCTTTAAAAGTAGACCAGATGAATTTATACGAGCTGTTTATCAATATGTATCTGCAGGAAGTCAGACAGTTGGTGAAACGCGGTATAAAGTCAAATTATGTTGGACAGGAAGATAATTTGCGTTATTACAAAGGAAAACTTCTTGTAAATCAGCAGGTGAGGGCGAATTTTGCCCACAAGGAGCGCTTTTACGTAGCCTATGAAGAATTCCATCCCAATAGGGCAGAAAACCGGCTTGTAAAGGCAACACTCGCAAAGTTACAGAAATTGACGACAAGTGCAGAAAATTCAAAAGAGATAAGACAGTTACTAACAGCTTTTGAAATGGTGGATGCTTCGGTAAACTATGCGAAGGACTTTTCACAGGTAGTTATCAATAGAAATACTAAGGATTATGAAATGCTGATGCAGTGGTCAAAGGTATTTCTGATGAATAAGAGTTTTACGACGTTCTCCGGATCCACAGCATCAAGAGCCTTGCTGTTCCCGATGGAGTCTGTATATGAAAGTTATGTAGCACAGCAGATGAAAAAGGTAATGAGTCCGGAAGGTTGGGATGTATCCAGCCAAGACAAAGGACACTATCTTTTTACAGAACCAAGGCGGCAGTTTGCGCTAAGGCCGGATATCGTTATGAAAAGAGGAGAGCGTACAGTAATTCTGGATACCAAGTGGAAAAGTCTCGTTGATAACGAAAGAGTAAATTATGGTATTTCTCAGGCTGATATGTATCAGATGTATGCTTACTCTAAGAAATATAATACACTTGAAATATGGCTATTATACCCGGTGAATGATGAAATGAGAAATCATAAGCCAATCCGGTTTGAGAGTGGAGATGGAACAACAGTAAATTTACATTTTGTTTATGTCGATAAAATAGAAGAAAGTTTGCAAGAACTTAGAAGTTTATTAGAAGCAGGTGAATAGGATGGCTAATACAAAATTTGACAAACTCATAGGGCTATTAGAACCATTGGAAAGTGATAGTGTTGGAGAATGGATAATAGATAAAGAGCACAAAGGAACAGAAGACGATCCTAACCACTTCCCATATCCAATGTATACAGAAGTGGTTAATGAGCTAATAGAAGTGGTTTATGAGTTTGAGCATGAAAATCCGGAATATGAATTAACAAAATATGGAGAGCTTCTTAAGGAAAGAGGTCTCGAATGGGGACAACGGTCAATGGAGAATGCGGATGTTTCCAATATGGATGCGCAAGGTATTATGGCACTACTTATGGGCATGGTGCGTGGTGAGAGATTTTGTGATGGCGCTATAATGGGAATGATAAAATCAGGAGCTGTCAAGAAATGGCTTCTGCGTCTGCAAGAACTTAAGGAGATGCAGTAGATGAAGACAATTAGAGTAGTGGCAGCGGTTATTTGTGATTCTGTACAGGAACCGCGTAAGATATTTGCTACGGCTAGAGGATATGGGGAGTTTAAAGGACAATGGGAATTTCCTGGTGGAAAGATAGAAGAAGGAGAAACGCCGGAGCAGGCGTTAAAGCGAGAAATTGAAGAAGAATTGGAAACAAGAATCGAAGTGTACAATTTGATTGATACCATCGAATATGATTATCCTAATTTCCATCTATCAATGGACTGCTTTTGGTGTGAGACAATAACCGGAAAGCTGGTACTGAAGGAAGCAGAAGCAGCTAAGTGGTTAAGCAAGGATGAGTTGGAGTCTGTTTGGTGGTTACCAGCAGATCTAACGTTGGTAGAGAAAATTCGCAGCGAAATGACTGTAAATAAGGAGATCATTTTAACTGAAGAAACAGAAATATTGGAGGGAGAGATTGTTTTAGATAGTAAAGGTAACAAAATCCTTGAAATTTATGAAGGAATGACAAATATTGATTTTGCTGGTGCTGTTGATAGACTGGCGCAATATGTTAATATTGCAGAGATTGCATCTACAATAGAAAAAGGCGTTGAATATGTTGTTCAAATACCAGCGCAGTATCAAAAGCAATATGAAACAGGCGAGTATTTTATTAATAAGAATAAAACAACGGGAATAGAATGGCCCACATTAATGAGAAAGGCTGAAAATGGACAGCATAGATTTGTAGATGACTTGCCAATTAAGCAGAAAGAATTTATACAGGGTAATCCTTTCCAAGATATTTGCAATAGTTATCATAATATATGTATGCAACAGCAAATAGCCCAGTTGTCAGAAAGAGTAGAAGAAACCTATCAAACGGTCAAGATGATTGAACGCGGACAGCAGGATGATAGGATTGCATTGATTGAAGCTGGAAGAAAAGAAATTATGCTTGCACTGACACTACAAAATGAAAATGATAGTAATGAGCATATGCGCTTGGGAATTCATAATTTACTTTTAGGCCGGGAGCAAATTGGTAAAGCAATGGTGAGAAGAATAGAGAACTTTGCACCTTTACCAGATAATAAAGCAATGCTTGTTTTAAATATGTGGATTCATAATGATTATCAAAGTAAAAAAGATGATGAAATAGAAAATATTCAGGAATGCTATGAAATGTATTTGCAGGCAACAAAAATGATTGCAGGAGTATACGCATATAAGGGAGAAATGGCTGCCGTTGAACAAATATTTGGAGATGGTATTTCATTTTTGGATAGCATAGATTTTAGTAAGCTTAAGTCCATAGAGTTAGTGCATAAGGGCGTTGATCTTGATGATATGTTTTATAATCATGCATCAAAGTATGTGGAAATTGAAAAGAAACAATGTATAGAAAGTGGCAAAGCATATGATTATATTGCGCTTAAAGTTACTGGTGATAAATTATTGGAGGTGTTGACTGATGGCAGAGAAGTTTCAAAAGAAGAAGTTGAATAGAGAGGATCATAAGAAAATGGATAATGCTGTGAAGTACGCCAAAAAAGGAGGAGCAGCTTTAATAACTGCTGGTATAGTGTCAATTGCAATAAAAACGAATGGTCCTAAAATTATCAGCGCGGCTAAGAATATAATTACAAAGGTATAGATACCCCTATTTTAATGCAAAGAGGAATGTACTGGAAAGAACTCTTAGACAGAATAAGAGATATCAGATCATCGGAAAAAATAATAGATAACACAGGAGGAAGCAATGGATATATCAAAAAAAGACTGGAAGCTTTACAGAGAAAAACTGCCCGGCTGGCAGGAAAGGTATATGGAGGGACTTGTTAAAGAGTATATTGATATACTCAGCTCAGATGAAAAAAAGGCTTCAGATAAATTCTGGGAACTTGAGGAAAGAATAAAAAAAGACAAAAAACATCCGGGAGTTCTGATAGAGGTCAGAAAATCCAATGCTTTGTATGACATTATCAGATTTATCGCCCTTGACGTTATAACTTATGACGATATTGCCGATTTCAGCGAGGAACTTAAACAGGATGTAAGGGATTTTACTGAACGGCGGAGTTACCGATATGACTTTTGAACAGTACATAGAGAAGTTTAATTTAAGACTTGATGACCGGCAGGCAGAGGCTGTTAAATGCGATAATCTCTGCCTGCTTCTTGCTGTGCCCGGTTCCGGCAAAACCACAACCCTTGTTGCAAGGCTCGGATATATGATATATGTAAAAGGCGTCAGACCTGAACATATACTTACTGTGACATATACAAACGCGGCAACAAGGGATATGAAGGCTAGATTTGAAAAATACTTCGGCGGGGAATATTCAGATGCTGTGACATTTAAGACCATAAACTCACTTTGCAACGAAATAATCGGGTACTACACATACATTACAGGTGGTAGCAGCTTTGAACTCATAGAGGACAATCTTCCTGCAATAAGGGAGATTTACATATCACAGACGGGAAACTGGCCTGATGAGGCTGACCTCAAAGAAATACAGCAGCAGATAACATACATAAAAAATATGCTCCTTGATAAAAAGCAGATAAAAGCGATAACGGTCACAGAGGACAAAATTTCAATAGAAAATATATATGAGCAGTATTGCAGCAGGCTCAGTGAAAATCGTCTGATGGACTTTGATGACCAGATGGTGTTTGCATTCCGTATACTCAGAAAAAACAGCAGAGTTCGTGAATACTTTAAAAACAGATACAGATATCTGCTTGTCGATGAGGCACAGGACACCTCTAAAATACAGCACTATATAATTCAGATGCTTGCCCATGGCAGAAACCAGCTGTTTATGGTAGGCGATGAGGACCAGAGCATATACGGCTTTCGGGCTGCATATCCCAGGGCACTTATGGAATTTGAAAAAACATATAAAGGCGGGCAGGTGATGCTCCTTGAAACCGACTACAGGTCTGACGGATATATTGTAAAAGCAGCCGCCCGGTTTATTAAGCACAATCAGAACAGGTACGAGAAAAAAATGCTGCCTGCAAAACCGGAAACAAAGCCCGTAACAATAGATAGTATGGAAAAAAGACAGCAGCAGTACGGCAGGGTAATAAACTATCTCAGAAGCATTTACAGCGGCAGACAGACTGCTATACTTTACAGAAACAATGACAGTGCGCTGCCGTACTTATACAGGCTCAAAAAAGAGGGAATACCATATAACTGCAAAGGCATGGAAACAACCTTTTTTACAGGCAGGACAGTACGATATATAACCGATCTGATCAAGCTCTCATATGATATGGTAAACACAGAGCTGTTCATGAGCACCTACTCAAAAACAGGCTGCTATATAACTAAAAAAATGGCAGAGACAGCAGTAAATATGTATGAAAACGGCAGAAGCAGAGAGGGTATATGGAACTGTCTTGAACTGCTTGTAAAGGAGGGCAGCAGAAGCAGGGACATTAAGAGCACAGCATCATATATAAGGAAGCTTAAAACAATGTCAGCCCCGGAGGCGCTTGAAACCATAGAATTCCTGATCGCAGGGAAAAGAAGCATAGATACAGAGAAGATGTACATACTCAAATGCCTTGCAGCAGAGGATATGAGCGCTGAGGAGTTTCTCAATATGCTTGAAGAACTTAAATATGATATTGAGAATAAAGCGCCTGATTATGGTGCAGATGTTATACTGTCCACCATTCATTCCGCAAAGGGACTTGAATACGATAACGTCATAATTGCAGATACAATTGACGGAATTCTGCCGGGATCAGAGGCGGATGTTGAAGAGGAAAGAAGGCTTTTTTATGTAGGGCTTACAAGAGCAAGGGAGAGTATGATGATACTTAAATACAGCGACTGCTATATGCCATTTGTATATCTCATGGAAAAGATACTGAGGAAAACCCAGCCGGGCAAGGCTGCGAATGAAACCATTATTAACGCAGATGTTAAAGCAGGAGAGGTGATTATACACAAATCAATTGGCAAAGGAACGGTAACAGCTGTTGACGGCGATATTATTACTGTGAAATTTAATGGTGGCAGCAGGAATTTTTCCTATGGCTTTTGTATAAAACAGGGGTTGATATGGAAAGAGAAATAGTAGATGTAAAACAAAAATCCGACGATTAGCCAAAAATTTTTCCGACGATTGGCTAAAAATTTTTCCGATGATTGGCCAATCTGTACTTTGTTGCTCAATTATATATTCTTCATATGACCGCAAACAAGTACCGAAAAACTGTGATATAATGCAAAGTAGTTACTTTTTAAATATACACAGGGAGGATTTATGCATCTTGTTAAAGATTATGTTTCAGATTTAAAGGAAGAGTTTTCGGGATATAACGGGAAGAAGCTCTCAAAGGATTTAATGTCAGGTATCACAGTTGCGGCGGTAGCGCTTCCGCTGGCGCTTGCATTCGGTGTCAGCTCCGGGGCAACCGCAGCCGCAGGTCTTGTCACCGCAATAATAGGAGGCGTCATAATAAGTATTTTTTCGGGAGCCTCATTTCAGATTTCAGGGCCTACAGGAGCAATGACAGCCATACTTGTCACACTGGCTTCAAAATACGGCATGCAGGGAATACTTACAGCCTGCTTCATAGCGGGAATTATTCTTGTTATTGCCGGTATACTCAGACTCGGCAGAGTCATCTATTATATTCCGTCATCAGTAATTACCGGATTCACATCAGGCATAGCCCTCATAATCGCTCTGGGACAGCTTGATAACTTCTTCGGTGTCACTTCTTCCGGAGATCTTGCAATAACCAAGGTGCTTTCATATTTCACAAACGGCTTTGATCCCAACTGGGAGGCTGTTGCAATCGGCGCAGCGGTAATGCTCATAATGATTGTATGGCCAAAGAAGCTTAACGATAAAATACCGTCATCACTTGCAGCCCTTGTAATAATTCTAATAGTATGTCATTTTTTAAACCCGGATGTTGAAACAGTGGGGCAGATACCAAAGAGCCTGTTTCTTGACGACAGACTTTCCCTCAAAGGCATGAATATGGCTCAGTTCTGGGACTTATTTGTTCCTGCGCTTTCCATTGCTGCTCTGGGTATGATAGAAAGTCTGCTTTGCGGAGCGTCGGCAGGCAAGATGAAAAAAGAAGAGCTCAATGCGGACAGGGAACTGGTGGCTCAGGGCATAGGCAATATGATAATACCGCTCTTTGGCGGAATACCTGCAACGGCAGCCATTGCAAGAACCAGTGTTGCCATCAAGTCAGGCTGTCAGACCAGAATAACAGGAATATTCCATGCAGTAATTCTGCTGCTTTCAATGTTCGTGCTTTCACCGGTAATGTCAGAGGTGCCGCTTTCGGCGCTGGCGGGAATACTTATAATAACTGCGTGGAGAATGAACGACTGGAAAAACATACACTTCATTTTCGATCATAAATTCAAATCGGGAATGCTCAAGTTTTTCATAACTATGATTGCAACAGTTGTGCTGGACCTCACGCAGGCTATAATAATAGGGGTTGCTTTCTCGTCATTCCTCATAATCGTAAAGCTTACGGACATAGATATATCGGTAAGCGAAATCGACAAGGACAGATTAGAGGAAGTGGGAGTTCATCTGCCTAGAATATCCAACAAGGTCAGAATTGCATATCTGACCGGAACCATTTTCTTTGCGGTGGTTGACAAGCTTGTCAAGCAGCTTAGAAAACAGGACAGCGCAGAGGCTCTGATACTTTCAATGAGAGGTGTGCCTATGATAGACCTTTCGGGAATAGAGGCCATGATAGATCTTGTCAGAGAGCTTGAGGCAAACGGCACAGAGGTGTACCTTACAAGCGTTCAGCCAAAGGTGCTTGAAGAAATGAGAAGAGGCGGCCTCATAGACCTCATAGGCGAGGAATATGTATTCCAGAGCGCCGAGCAGGCAATAGTAATTGCGCAGCAGGAGCATATGTAAAAATTCAATATACAAAGATACAGACCCTGTCAGGTAAAAAACAAGCCCGGCAGGGTGCTTTTTTGCATTAGTTTACTTTCAGTTTATTTTACAGGAATATAATGCAGATTGGGTTATTGGCAGAAAAGGAAGTAAATATGACAAAAAAGAAAAAACCGTTAATTAATTCAGCGCATTATCTTTCGGCGGCCAGATTTGACATATGGATCAGGCTGCTTTTCAGAAATCTAAAAGGTATATCTCCGGGAAAAATCCCGCAGGTCATATACATCACTGTTATGAGCCTGATACTTTTCCCGTTTGCGATTTTAGAGCTTCTCATAATGTACATACCGGTAAAGCTTACAAAGATAAAAAAACCGCCGGTGCATATAATAGGAATATGGAGGTCGGGAACCACCAATGTTCAGTATACGCTGTCGAGAGATTCGCAGTTCGGCTGGCTGGATCCAGTAAGCACCGTTACATTTAACAACAGTATATTGCTGGGATGGCTCCTGAAGTACGCGCAGAAAAAAATTCTGGTGGACGCAAGGCCTATGGACAATATGGAGTACAGACTGGATCTGCCTATGGAGGATCTTTATGCGCTTTCCACCTATACCACTCACTCATTTAATCATATGATGGTATTTCCCAAAAACTACAGAGAATATCTGTCGACCCTGTATACCGATGAAATGAGCGACAGGCTGCAGAGAGAATGGGAACGCAAATACGACTTCCTGCTCAAAAAGACAACTCTTATCAAGCGAGGCAGGCAGCTCATATTAAAAAGTCCGGACAATTCCTGCAATGTCGATAAGCTGGAGGCAAAATATCCGGGAAGCAAATTCATACTCATAAGCAGAAACCCGTACAAGATAGTACCATCGGTAATCAAAGCGCTGACATCAATGATGGAGGTTATGAGCCTTGAAGGTATGGCCGACAGCGAGCTGATTGAAAACGCAGCCATAGAAGTGTTCAAAAAAATGAATACAAAAATGTTTAAGGACATCGAAAATATCCCCGAGGGTGATCTTGTACTTATAAGGCACGAGAACTTTGTTAAAGCCCCGGTTGAAAATATGGAATACATATACGAGCAGCTTCATCTTGACGGTTTTGAAAAGGCCAAGCCGTATTTTGAAAGCTATCAGAACACCCAGAAGGAGTACAAACCCAATAAGCTTGTGCTAAGTCCTTCCCTTAAAGAGAAGATAAACCGGGAGCTTAAATTTTATTTTGATTACTTTGGATATGAAATAGAGGAATAGCTATGTCACAATTAACACATCTTGATAAATTAGAGGCGGAAGCCATATACATAATGAGAGAGGTTGCAGCCGAGTGCGAAAAGCCTGTAATGCTCTACTCAATAGGAAAGGACAGCTCGGTAATGCTTCACATTGCGATGAAAGCATTTTATCCCGAAAAACCGCCGTTTCCGTTTATGCACATCGACACCACATGGAAATTCAGAGAAATGACAGAGTTTCGTGACCGCAAGGCAAAGGAGCTTGGAATTGAAATGCTGGTGTATCAGAATGAGGACGGCATCGAAAGAGGTATCAATCCTTTTGAGCACGGGGCTGCATATACGGATATTATGAAAACCCAGGCTCTGAAAGACGCTCTTGACAAATACGGCTTTACCGCGGCTTTTGGCGGCGGCAGGAGAGATGAGGAAAAATCCAGAGCCAAAGAGAGAATATTTTCTTTCAGAAACAAATCTCACGGCTGGGATCCGAAAAATCAGAGACCGGAGATGTGGAAGCTGTTTAACACAAGCATCAACAAGGGCGAAAGCATCAGAGTTTTTCCTCTTTCCAACTGGACCGAAAAGGATATATGGCAGTACATAAGAAGAGAAAACATAGATATAGTGCCGCTGTATTTTGCCAAGGAAAGACCGGTGGTCGAAAAGGACGGCAATATAATTATGATAGATGATGACCGTATCAGAAAATATCTCGGACCTGAAGATAAAATAGTAACAAAAAAAGTCCGTTTCAGAACCTTAGGCTGCTATCCTCTGACAGGCGGCTGCGAGTCAGAGGCAGATACCCTAGACAAGATAATTGAGGAAACCTTAGGCGCTGTAAACTCGGAGAGAACCAGCAGAGTTATAGACCACGAGGCGGCAGGCAGTATGGAAAGACGCAAAAGGGAGGGATATTTCTAATGGCAGACTTACTTAAATTCATAACCTGCGGCAGCGTAGACGACGGAAAATCCACCCTGATAGGACATATGCTCTACGATGCCAAGCTGATATTTACAGATCAGGAAAGAGCCCTTGAACTTGACAGCAAGGTGGGCAGCGCAGGCGGCGGCATAGACTACTCGCTGCTGCTGGACGGACTTATGGCAGAGCGCGAGCAGGGCATCACAATAGATGTTGCATACAGATACTTTACGACCGAAAAAAGAAGCTTCATAGTTGCAGACACACCCGGCCACGAGGAATACACAAGAAATATGGCGGTGGGCGCATCATTTGCAGACCTTGCGGTAATCCTTGTCGATGCCTCACAAGGAGTGCTGGTGCAGACCAGAAGACACGCGCGCATATGCTCTCTGATGGGAATACGCCATTTCGTAATTGCAGTAAACAAAATGGACCTTATAGACTACAGCAGAGAAAAATTCGATGAAATTGCAAAGGCGATAAACAAATTCTTCGCCGAGTTCTCCTGTGAAAGCCTGCAGATTATACCTGTATCTGCAACCATAGGCGACAACATAACCAAAAGGTCGGAGAATATGAGTTGGTACACAGGAGCGCCTCTGCTTGAGTACCTCGAAAACATAGATGTATCATCAGAAGATACGGACGATGCCTTTATTATGCCTGTGCAGAGAGTATCAAGACCCGACCATACTTTCAGAGGTTTTCAGGGTCAGATAGAGGCAGGAAAGGTCGCGGCAGGAGATGAGGTAACATCTCTTCCAAGCGGTGAAAAAGCGAGGGTAAAAAGAATAATTGCAGCCGGAAAAGATGCAGAGCAGGCCGTAGCCGGTCAGCCTGTGTCCCTGCAGCTTGACAGAGAAATAGATGTTTCAAGGGGCTGTGTTTTGTCATCGGGGGAGGCTTTACAGGTAAGCAATATGTTTACTGCGGAGATACTCTGGATGGACGAGGACAGACTTGTTGCAGGCAGAAACTATCTGCTCAAGCTGGGAACGAAAACACTTCCCGCTTCGGTAATGGACATTAAATACAAGGTCGATGTAAACAGCGGACTTCATATAGAGGCGGACACCCTTGTCAAAAACGAAATCGCATGCTGTGACATATCGGTATCGGACAAAACAGTTCTTGCGCCTTTTGATGAAAACAAGGCAATGGGCAGCTTCATACTTATAGATGTTGTGACCCATATGACCTCTGCCTGCGGAGTTGTAAGACATACGCTGAGAAGAGCAGACAACCTGACATGGCACAATATGGACATAACAAGAGAAAGCAGAGCCGCAGGACTCGGACAGAAGCCGTTTACTCTGTGGTTTACGGGGCTTTCGGGTTCCGGCAAATCAACCCTTGCAAACGAAGTGGAAAAACGCCTTGCGGCAAAGGGCAGACATACAATGCTGCTTGACGGCGACAATGTGAGAATGGGCCTTAACAAGGATCTTGGCTTTACCGAAGCCGACAGAGTGGAAAACATCAGGCGTATTGCGGAGGTATCAAAGCTTATGAATGATGCCGGACTCATAGTCCTGACCTCCTTTATATCGCCTTATGAGGCAGACCGTAAAAATGCGGCTGATATAATCGGGGAAAGCTTCGTGGAAGTGTATGTAAGCACATCTCTTGAGGAGTGTGAGAAAAGAGATGTAAAAGGACTGTACAAAAAAGCCAGAGCAGGAGAAATACCTAACTTCACAGGAATATCAAGCGAATACGAAGTGCCTGTATCACCTGATATTACCGTAGACACCGAGAATTTATCTGTAGCCGAGGCTGCTGATGCTGTTATGGCTCAGCTTGAAAAACATCTGTAACGGAGGAAATGAAAATGAAAAAACTGACTGCACTTATTCTGTGCATTGCGATAACTGCCGGCGCGCTGTGTGCCTGCGGAGGCGGCGAGGCGGCGACAAATGAAGTAAGAGTTGCATATTTTCCTAATATAACTCATGCGCAGGCGCTGTATATGAAAGACCAGGGCATATTTGAAAAAGCCCTCGGCGATGAGTACAGCGTAAAATGGACAGCTTTCAACGCAGGACCTGCAGAGGTGGAAGCGCTGTTTGCAGGCGAGATAGACCTCGGATATATAGGACCTGTGCCTGCCATAAACGCAAATGTCAAATCTCATGGTGATGTGGTTATAATTGCAAATGCCTGCGATGCGGGAGCAGTGCTTTTAAAAAGCGCGGACTCAGATATCAAATCGGTGGCAGACCTTGACGGTAAAAAGGTTTCTGTACCGCAGCTTGGCAACACACAGCATCTGTCACTGCTGGATCTTCTGGCGGCAAACGGACTCAAGCCTGTTTCAGAGGGCGGCACGGTTGATATAGTTGAGGTTGAAAATGCAGATGTTCAGACTATGTTTGACAACGGCAGCATCAGCGCAGCCATAGTACCGGAGCCGTGGGGCAGCATACTTGAGGACAAATGCGGCGCAAAAACAGTGCTTGATTATGATGAAATTATGGCAGGCGGCAACTACCCTACGGCAGTCGTAGTAGTGCGAAAGGACTTTATGGAGGCAAATCCTGAAATCGTAAAAGCCTTCGTGCAGGCTCACCTTGATGCGACAGAATACATAAATGCGCAGAGCGGAGAGGCTATAGATATAATATGCAGACAGATAGAGGAAACCACAGGCAAAACCTATGAGGCATCAGTTATAGACAGCGCTTTTTCAAGACTTAACATAACTGCCGATATATCAGGAGATGCCCTTGGCGAGTTTGCCAAAGTGGGCGTTTCGCAGGGCTTTATTGCAACAGAGCCTGACGAGGGCTATGTTGACACAGGTATACTCAAATCACTTGAACAGAGGTAAAAACAATGCTAAAAACAGCAGGTCTTTCAAAGACCTTTAAGAATGCGGCAGAGCCTGCATTATCGGATATAAATCTGGAAATAGCAGAAGGGGAATTCATATGTATAGTGGGACCGTCAGGTTGCGGCAAGTCAACACTGCTTAATCTCATTGCAGGACTTGAGAAACCTACAGAAGGAACTATAACTCTTGACGGCAGAGAAGTTCTGGGCCCCGGCGCAGACAGGGTTGTTATGTTTCAGGAGCCGGCCCTTTATCCGTGGCTCAATGTCATAGACAATGTGAAATTCGGAATGAAGCTTGCGGGAGTGCCAAAGGGCGAACAGGAAAAAAGAGCGGAGAAATATCTCAGAATGGTGCATCTGTGGGATTTCAGAGAGTATGCGGTTCATGAGCTTTCCGGCGGCATGAAGCAGCGTACGGCTCTTGCCAGAGCACTTACCATGGACAGCAGGATAATGCTTATGGACGAGCCTTTTTCGGCTCTTGACAAGCAGACAATAAACAAGCTTCGCGCGGAGCTTGAGGCTATCTGGGAGGAAACCCGGAGGACTATAATATATGTTACTCACAGTGTTGAAGAGGCTCTGTATTTTGCAGACAGAATAATCATACTGGCAGACAGACCCGGAATTGTCAAAAGCATAGTGAAAATAGATCTGCCGAGGCCAAGGCAGCTTGACTCGGAGGATTTTGTAGATATAAGGAAGCATTTGCTTGACGAATTAAAAGTAGAGGTGGAGAAGATTGAAAAAGAGGAATATGACAGAGTTTAGCATAAAGGATATTTTCTTCTTTATAGCTCTTATCGTTATCTGGCAGGCGGCTGCATATTTCGGCTCCGATGTGTTCGGCTGGTGGAAGTCCTATGCGTTTCCTACTCCTGCGGGAGTTGTTGCAAGCCTTGTCAGTATGGCAAAGAAAGGAACACTTCTCGCCGCTGTGGGCTTCAGTATGAAAAGGGCTGTAATAGGCTTTGCTATTGCTCTTGCGGCCGGAGCAGTTATGGGCGTGCTGATTACATATGTTAAATATCTCAACAGAAATCTGAAGCCGCTGCTTATGGGTATACAGACGCTGCCGAGCATATGCTGGGTGCCTTTTGCAATCCTGTGGTTTGGTCTTGCAGAGAAAGCAATAATATTTGTAGTAGTTATGGGGTCTGTTTTCAGCGTATCCCTTGCCATTGAAAACTCAATCAGAAATATACCTGTGATATACACGAAAGTTGCAAAGACCATGGGCGCAGGGCGAAAGGACATACTGCTTCATGTGGTGCTTCCCGCAGCGCTTCCTGGCTTTGTGTCTGGGCTGCGGCAGTCGTGGTCTTTTGCGTGGAGAGCTCTGATGTCAGGTGAAGTAATGTCATCCTTTATAGGGCTTGGCTATGTGCTGATGCTGGGCAGGGACCTTGCCGATATCAATCAGGTAATGGCAGTAATGATAGTGATAATAATTGTCGGAATTATAATTGACAAGTTTGTATTCTCAATAGCAGAAAACAGAATGTTAAAGAAAAGAGGACTTGAATAAATCAAAAGGTGATGGCGCAAATGTCATCACCTTTGCAGTAATATCAATACAAATCTTAAATTGCTTGATATTGTCACAGATATGTGCTATCATAGATTTCAAGTAGAGTAAATATTGTGCGTTAAGTGTTATGGAATGGGATGTTGTCCATAAACGAAGGTAATCCGCGGTACAATATTGCATCCACTACTACATTAAGGTATGAGACATTCTCTTTTCGCTTTAGTGTAGTTACTAAGGTGAAAGGAGGTTTTTTATGCAGCATGCTATTAACAGCAGTACGGCAAGGCTTGTGGTTACGGCGCTGATGACCGCGCTGTGTCTTGTATTAAACAGAATTGTGCCGGCAACACCGGTTTATCATATCAGCGCTGATTTCATTGCGGTGTTTATCGTTGCGGTGCTTTACGGCCCTGTGTGGTCGGGCATAGCCTACGGCGTTGCAGATACCATAGGCAGCATACTTATTCCGTTTGGAGCATACAATCCGGGAATAACAGCTACTCTGATACTCATCGGCGTGGCGTACGGATTTGTATTCTACAAAAAGGATATGAATGGCAAAGCCCTGATTATAAGGACAGTTATTGCATCAGTGATAGTATTCCTGATTAAGCTGTTTCTTACAACACTGTGCCTGTGGCCGATGTTCGGCGCAGACGGCACTTATCTGGCATATGTGGTACTCAGACTCCCTAACTGTATCGCAATTCTTATAGCCCAGATCATATGCATACCGCTTGTTTACAAGCTGATTGTGGAGAGATTGAAATTTGCACTGTAAATTTATTAGATTTTTTCTGCAAAGTGTGTTATAATATTTATAACAACGAGTGGTTTTTTAAACGTAAGTCCTGTTGTCAGGACTTATTTTTATGCAGTAAGAGGTGATAGCTTGTATAGTGTTGGAGAATTGATTTTTTACGGAAGAACAGGAGTATGTGAGGTTAAGGAGATTACTACACTCAAATCCATGGGAGAGACAGAGGGCAGATTATATTATATACTCGAGCCGCTCTACAAGGAATGCAAAATATCCATCCCTGTAGACAATGACAAGATATATATGCGCCCTGTAATATCAAGAAAACACGCGGAGGAGCTTATAGACAGAATTCCGCATATAAATACGTCCGCATACTACAGCCATAATCTGAATCAGCTCAAGGAACACTACAGAGAGGTTATGGAGAGTCACGACTGTATGAATATGATCGAGATGACTATGTCCATACACCAGAAAAAACGTGAGGCAGAGGCACACAAAAAGAAACTGGGAGCTGTTGATGAGCGTTTTATGAAAGAGGCAGAGGAGCTCATATTCGGCGAATTTGCAGCAGCCCTTGATATCCCGCGCAGCGAGATACAAGGATATATAGAAAACAGAGTAAACATTATGAAGAAGTCCGTGTAGGGCTTCTTTTTTCCAAGCTGACACAGTAATGAGAGCTGCCGGTATGCAAGGCAGCTCTCAGACATTTTATTTTATCTTGCCGTCTATCCCCACAGTTATGACTTTGAACGGTATCTCCCTGTCTGTTTTAAGCAGAGCGTTCACGACAGCGTGCTGCAGACCGGTGCAGCATGGGACCTCCATCTTTACAACAGTAACGCTCTTTATATTATTCTCATTGAATATTGCAGTGAGCTTTTGTGAGTAGTCTGTATCATCAAGCTTAGGGCAGCCTATCAGAGTTATATGATCTCTGATGAATTCATCATGAAATGCTCCATACGCAAAAGCTGTGCAGTCAGCGGCAATCAGCAGGTCTGCATTATCAAAGTAAGGTGCGTTTACAGGCACCAGCTTTATCTGGACAGGCCATTGTCTGAGCTGACTTTCACCTGATATACTGCTGTTTTCTTTTGTATGCTTTATTTCTCTCAAGGCCTGACCGGGACAGCCGAAGCCCGTTCCTGCCTTTACGGCAGCCTCATCGTAAGGTGCAGCCTCTCGCTCTACAAACGAGATTGCATCTACGGGACACACCGGCAGGCAGTCGCCGAGTCCGTCACAGTAATCATCCCTTATAAGCTGAGCCTTGCCGTCTATCATAGCAATGGCTCCCTCATGACAGGCTTTGGCGCAGGCGCCGCAGCCGTTGCATTTGTCTCTGTCGATTTCTATTATTCTTCTTTTCATTACTCCATCCTCCCGAATTTCATTTCTTCACCTGATTTATCGTATTTTTTTCGTTTGCCTGTAAGATTTTCTATCCTTATTTTCCATACGGCAGTACGATCAAGGCTTTTTGCAATGGCATCTTCAAAGTTTTCCATATTGTCAGGTGTGTATTTTTCGCATATGAGTCTTAAAGCCTTTATTTTTTCCTGTATGTCTGTAACCTCGCAGGCGGTTCCGGAAAAAGCTGCGGATTCAAACTCGGTTGTGAATCTGTCTGTGGCGGGAGTGACATCTCCGACACAGCTGACATATACTTTCGGATTTCTTTTAAGAATATCTGTCTTGGTACCCTCAAAGGCGCTGTGAAAATATATGCTGCCTCCGTCTTCTGCAACCGAAAGAGGCACGCAGTAGGGATTTCCTTTTTCATCTGTCATGGCAACCTGTGCAAATGAGCATTTGTCTATAACGCCAAGAGCAAATTCCTCAGGCATCTGCCTGTCTTTTCTTCTCATATATATATCCTCCCTTGAATCATTATCTGAAGTATAATATAATTTCAGTACAGAGTACGTTGTAAATACAACCAAAAGGGAGAAATTATGAAAAAGTTTAAAATTTTCAGCGGCATAGATGAAAAAGAAACAGAAAAACTGCTGAGACGCATAAATGCATATGTAAAAGAATACAAAAAGGACGAGTATATACTTATGGCAGGTCAGCGGGCGGAGGCGGTGTGCCTTGTATCATACGGCAGTGTGAATATAATTAAGGAGGATATCTTCGGCGAGAGGCATATTCTGACTCATATGGGTGAAGGCTCGATGTTTGGTGAAAGCTATGCTTTCAGCGCCAATGCAGATATGCAGGTGAGCGCCGTCGCTGCGCAGGACTGTAAAATAATATTCATTAAGGCCGAAAAAATCATTGACATATCATCACCGGATGATGCCCGGCTTATTCTTCTGAAGAATATAATTGCGGCAATTGCCGGTCAGAATATAAGGCTTACAGGCAAAATTGAACATCTGAGCAGAAGAAGCATAAGAGAAAAAGTTATGTCGTATCTGAGTGACGAATCTGCAGCCGGAAGCGGAAAGGAAATCATAATACCGTATAACAGGCAGGAACTTGCGGACTATCTGGCTGTAGACCGCAGCGCCCTTTCCGCCGAGCTTGGAAGGATGAGAGATGACGGACTGATTGAGTTTGAGAGAAACAGATTTACAATATGCAGATAACGCTACTGCAGCAGTTTTATCTTTCTTCTGTCCGAATCTATAATGCCGTCTTCCTTGAGATGGCGAAGCTCACGCATCAGGCTTGTCCTGTCAACACACAGATAATCCGCCAGTTTAGACAGCGAAACATGAGTTTCAAAGGTGTTGCTTTCTGTTATGTCAGCCATATATTCAAAATATGTCATAAGCTTTGCTCTTGTGCTTTTTCTGGAGATGAAACTTATCCTGAGAGCAAGCTCCTGTGATTTTCTGGCGGCCATAAGAAACAGATTTCGGGTGACTTCTATATGGCAGCTGCACAGATTGCTGCAGGGTGATGTTATTGTGGAGTAGGGAACAAACAGGATACTGCAGTCCTTATCAGCCTCAACAATATATTCGAGTGTTCCTACAGGCAGGCAGAACAGTTCTCCGAATACGTCGTCTTTCTTGAAGTATTCTATAGTCTGCTCATTACCGTCATAATCTATGCAGTAAAGATGCGCTCTGCCTGACAGTACGAGTCCTATTGATGAGAGTTCTGAAGAAAGCACCGTTATGGTTTCACCGCTTCTGTAGTTTTTTGGCTCTGAGCCAAAGCATTTTCTCATTTTCATTATATCATCGGCTGATACACCGTCAAAAAATTTCATAGCCGCCTCCTTGGTTGTTATCTGAAAAAAATATAATATATTATTAAATATATCTCAAAATTGTGGCATATGCAACAGGAAAGCATTAAAAAGTGTGATATTATAAATATACAATAAAGATTGAGATAAATCACAGGAGGTAAATGATATGATGAAATTTTATAAATGTTCACACTGTGGAAACATTGTAGCTTTTGTAGAGAATAAGGGAGTTCCTGTAATGTGCTGCGGTCAGAAAATGGATGAGCTGGTTCCGAACACAACAGATGCAGCAGGCGAGAAACACGTTCCCGTATACGAAGTCAAAGACGGAACAGTTACTGTAACTGTAGGCTCAGTAGAGCATCCTATGCTTGAGGAACATTACATTCAGTGGGTGGCACTCGAAACAAAACAGGGCAACCAGAGGAAGCTTCTTGCACCGGGACAGAAACCGGAGGTGAAATTTGCAATAACACCTGATGATGAAGTTGTAGCTGTATATGAATACTGCAATCTTCATGGTCTGTGGAAATCCTAATGAGACCTGTTTGCAGATCAGAAGGAGTCTCTAAGGGATAACAGCGTTTTTCTGTTATACGCAGAAAGGAGATGACAATGGACAGCAAAGTAATGCACAGATTAAGCTACGGGCTTTATGTACTGACTGCAAAAGACGGAAATTCTGATAACGGCTGCATCATAAATACGGCGATGCAGGTTACATCAGGACCTGACAGAATTTCAATAACCGTTAACAAACAGAACAGAACACATGATATGGTCAGGGCGTCGGGGAAATTCAATATTTCAATGATAAGCCGGGAAGCCTCTTTTGACCTGTTTAAAACTTTCGGATTTCAGTCCGGAAAAAATGTGAACAAGTTTGAAACCTTCAAAGACTGCGACAGGGCGGCAAACGGTGTCTTGTATATATCAGGGCAGACGAACGGCTTTTTGTCGGGAAGTGTGATGCAGGAGATTGATCTGGGTACACATACACTGTTTATTGCCGATGTGACAGACGGCAAAGTGCTGTCTGAGTCGCCGTCGGTGACATATGAGTATTACCAGAAAAACATAAAGCCTGCGCCGGAAAAAAAGAAAACAGGATATGTATGCAGGATATGCGGATATATCTATGAGGGTGAACCTCTGCCAGAGGATTTCATATGTCCATGGTGCAGGCATGGCGCGGCAGATTTTGAAAAGCTTTAATGAGGCGAAAGGAGAAAACAAATGGAACTCAAAGGAACAAAAACAGAAAAAAACCTGCAGACAGCTTTTGCAGGAGAATCACAGGCAAGAAATAAATACACATACTTTGCGAGCGTTGCAAAGAAAGAAGGCTACGAACAGATTGCAGAGCTGTTCTTAAAGACAGCCGAAAACGAGAAAGAACATGCAAAACTGTGGTTTAAGGCTCTCGGAGAACTGGGAGATACAGCAGCCAACCTTCTGGCAGCGGCAGAGGGAGAAAACTACGAATGGACCGATATGTACGACACCTTTGCAAAAGAGGCAGAGGAGGAGGGCTTTACAGAGCTTGCATATAAATTCAGAGCAGTTGCAGCCATCGAAAAGGCTCACGAAGAAAGATACCGCGCGCTTCTGAAGAACGTCAAAGAAGCTGCAGTATTTGAGAAGAAAGATGAAACCCTCTGGGAATGCAGGAACTGCGGTCATCTGGTAACTTCAAAAGACGCGCCGGAGGTATGTCCTGTATGCGCACATCCTCAGAGCTTCTTTGAAGTAAGAAAAGAAAACTACTAACTAAAATAATTAAAGGCTCTCGTATGAGGGCCTTTAATATATTTCAACACCTGTATAATAATGCTTTAATATCTGTCTGTAGGTATAGCCTTCCTTTGCCATACCGTCGGCGCCGTACTGGCTGAGTCCGACACCGTGACCGCTGCCGGCAGAGGTGAATACGACATTTTTCTCACTGGGCGATACAGTAAAGGTTGCCGAAAAAAGTCCCAGCGCTGTTCTGACCTCGACACCCGACAGAACAGCATTTCCAATCTGCATTTTAGCAACACTGCCTCCTTCGTTGTTTGATATAATCTTAACGTTATTTTTGTTTACAGCACCTGCAGAAACAGCGGGATAGGAAGCGGATATCAGACTTTTCAGCTTTGCATAGCTGAATTCTGCCGTTTCTTTTTTATGAGTTGCACCATCTTCGTAAGGACTTTTGACACTGACAAGATAGGGCACTGCAGATACAAACACATCTTCACAGTTTTCGGTGCGGCCGCCGCTGGAGGAATGAAACAGAGCGTGTTTTACAGGCTTTTCGTTATAGTACATAATCTGCCCCTCTGTGGCATCTACGGCGCTGCATATTTTAGTATAGCTTTTTTTAATCCATTCCTTGCCCTTTAGTTCTTCAAGTTCGGCTTTGTCCCTGTATACCTGGCAGTGAGTCGTATCACATACGGGAGCGGCAGGGTGGCCGGAGGAATTTCCGGAAAGAATTCTTGCGACAGAATAGGTTCTTGCGGCAACAGCCTGAGCTTTCATAGCTTCCTTTTTAAAAGTGTGTGGCACCTCGCCTGCAACCACTCCCTTGACATATTCCTCGAAATCAACAGTTTCGGTTTTGCCGGTAAGTGTGCGGTATACCTTTACAGTTTTCGGCATTTCGATAAGATAATCGGGAGCTTCCTCCTGCTGCGAAGCCACCGGAACCGGGACAGAAAATATGCTGCTAAATATGTAGGGAAATACCGCAAACAGTATAAATGCGGCCGCAAAGAGGGCGACCGGGTATTTCAGATATGCGGTAAGATTTAATTTATTTGGTTTTCGTCTTCTTCTTGTACGCTTCATATATATACTGTTATGCGCAAAGGAGCTGATTTATGACAGGAAAAAAGACATCTCCGAGGAAATGTCTTTAAGTGAGGTTTGAAAATCAAATTCCATCTGCATTAATATTGTTTTAATGCAGAAATAACAGCGTAAATTTCAGGTAAGCTTCTCCGAAGAATATGTAAACAGGTAAGCTTCCAAAATAAGCGATTGTTATAGTTGCTGTGCTGTTAACGATAAAATATATTCGTGGTTTTTTACAATTGGTTTGAAATATAAAATCGTTAAAAATTAGTCAAGCAACAAGTATATTATAAGCCTTTGCATATTAAAAAGCAACAGAAAATGATAAAAAATTAACAAATAATTATGTTTTTTTGAAGATGCAATCCGCAGCCTGTTGAAAACAGAGGCAGGGCAGTGATATAATCAGTATAGAATATGTACAGAAAGGAATGAGATAGTATGTTTGATGAAAATATAAAAAAAGCAAATAAAACTAAAGCCGACACTATAATCAAGGCTCTCGAAAAGAGAGGAATGAAAGGCTACTACTGCGATACCAGAGAAGAAGCATTAGAGCTTGCCTTAAGCTTCATAAATGAGGGCGACAAGGTTGCCTGCGGCGGCTCTATGACTCTCGGTGAGATAGGATTAAAGGACAGGCTGGGGAATATGAACATAGACTGGGTTGACCCGTTTAAGTTTACAGATGCTGACGAAATGTTTGCAGAGAGAGTAAGAACTCTTACAACTGATGTGTATTTTATGAGTTCAAATGCTGTTACAATGGACGGCATACTTGTTAATATCGACGGTACAGGCAACAGAGTTGCGGCTCTCTGCTACGGACCTAAAAAAGTAGTGCTGGTTGTGGGAGAAAACAAGATAGTGGGAAGTGAAGAGGAGGCGGTTGCCAGAATTAAGACCGATGCCTGTCCTCCGAACTGCGAGAGACTGGGCAAGAAAACTCCTTGCGCGGCAACAGGTAAATGCGGTAACTGTCTGTCACAGGGCAATACTATCTGCAGCTATACTGTTTCAACCAGATTCTGCTCCACAGGCAGACTTCATGTAATACTTGTAAATGATTATCTGGGCTACTAGAATGTAACCCTGCAATGCCTCTCTGCATATGATGTGCAGGGAGGTTTTATTATGAGAGATATTTTTGTAAACGGATACGCATATCCGTCAATATCGCAGGAGGTGCTTGCTGACTGGCTGCCGTCGCTGACCTTTGTTTCCTGCTTCAGCTACGGCTTTGCAGAGGACGGACATATCATACAGCTTGAGGATGATGCACTCAGAGAGCCTGCGGCAGCGGCAGGTGTGAAAGCACTGATGGTGCTTACTCCTATGGATGAAACGGGAATGTTCAGCAATAACAGAGCAAAGGCGCTGCTTGAGAGTCCTGCGGCGCAGGAGAATTTCCTGAATGACATTGTATCTGCGCTTGAGCAGAAAAATATGTTCGGTGTGGATTTTGATTTTGAATATGTGTACTCCGAAAACCGGGAGCAGTATGCGCAGCTCATAGGGGAGGCAAGACAGAGGCTTAATCCCATGGGATATATAGTTACGGCAGCCCTTGCTCCAAAGACATCGGCAGATCAGCCCGGACTTTTGTATCAGGGGCACGACTATAGCCTGATAGGGCAGGCGGCTAATTTATGCCTATTAATGACATATGAATGGGGATATACATACGGACCTCCAATGGCAGTCGCGCCCCCTGACGCTGTAAGGAGAGTCATTGAGTACGGTTTGACGGAAATACCGTCAGAAAAGATACTGATGGGAATTCCAAACTACGGCTATGACTGGAAGCTGCCGTTTATAAAGGGCGAGTCAAAGGCGGAAAAAATAACAAACGATGAGGCAGTGGCAAGAGCGGCAGGCTACGGAGCGGAGATTATGTTTGATGAACAGGCCATGTCACCGTATTACCGTTATACAGATGAGGACAATGCGGAGCACGAGGTGTGGTTTGAGGACAGAAGAAGTATGGAGGCTAAATTTTCACTGATTGATGAATACAATCTTGCCGGCATAAGCTGGTGGAATATTATGAGCCGGTTTCCGGAGGGGACAGAGGAGCTGAGAGAAAGATTTACTGTAATTAAGGTATAAGGATACGGTTTGAAGTGTCAATTTGAATTAACTCCTTGCTAAAGCCCGATATATTTGATATATTTATAAGGTACGTTATTATATATTTTCAGTGGAGGCACTAATGAAAAAAGAAGCAAATGCAGCAGGTTTGCTGCCAATATTAGTTTTTTTAATTTTTTATCTCGGAAGCGGTATTTATTTTGAGTACATAAACCCTGTAGAGGGCGGAATGGGATTCTATGTAATGTCAGCGGTGGTCGCATTTATGATCGGTCTTGCGGTTGCTTTTGCACAGAACAGAGAACTTAAATTTGACGACAAAATCACTGTCTGTGCCAAAAGCATAGGTGATGACAATATAACTACAATGCTGTTCATATTCCTGATGGCGGGAGCTTTCAGCGGAACTGCACAGGGAGCGGGCGGAGCTACAAGCGCAGCAAATCTGCTGCTGTCAATAATTCCGTCAGGCTTTGCCGTTGTAGGGCTGTTTGTAATTGCCTGCGTCATCTCAATGGCAATGGGTACATCCTGCGGTACAATATCCGTAATAGTTCCGGTGGCAATGAACGTTGCAACAGGAGCTGACCTCAATATGCAGTTTTGCGTGGCGTCGGTAATCGGCGGCGCAATGTTCGGCGACAACCTTTCATTCATATCGGATACAACAATTGCGGCAACCAAAACACAGGGCTGCAAAATGAAAGATAAGTTCAGAGAAAACTTCCCTATAGCGCTGCCTGCGGCAATCCTTACAATTGCAATTCTGGTTGTAATATCAATCAAAGGCGGAGCTGTTGATGTGGGAACCTTTGACTATAACATCTGGCAGGCAATCCCTTACTTCGGAATACTTGTAATGGCTCTTTGCGGCATTAACGTATTCATAGTTTTAGGAACAGGAATTATAGCATACTTTATTGTAGGTATTGCAACGGGAGCTGCGGGAGTTGCAGATGCGTTCTCGGCAATGGGTACAGGCGTTTCGGGAATGTTTGAAACAATGATAGTAACAGTTCTGGTTGCTTCAATGAGCGGACTTATCAAAGAAAACGGCGGCTTTGAAGCAATACTTCAGTTCATAAGAAGAAACTTCAAGGGCAGTAAGGGCGGACAGCTTGGTATCGCGCTTCTTACCTCAGCAATGGATATAGCTACAGCAAACAACACAGTTGCAATAGTAGCGGCAGGCCCTATAGCGAAGAATGTAAGTGAGGAATTCGGGGTTACACCTCAGCGTACAGCATCTGTAATGGATATATTCAGCTGCGTATGGCAGGGAATTATACCTTACGGCGCGCAGCTTCTAATAGCGGCAGGTATTGCGGGAATATCAACCATAAGCATAATCCCTTATCTGTTCTATCAGTTTGCGCTGCTTCTGAGCGCGCTGCTGTTCATCGCATTTAAGAAATAAATAATATATGAGCAAACAAAAAGTCTGATGATTGATTTCATCAGACTTTATTAATATGTTTTTTGAGGCGCTGCGTGAGTATCACAGCGAGAGTGATTTTAATAATGTCAGGAATTATAAACGGTATTACGCACATTGAAAGGGAGGACACAAGCCCCGCGCCTGTAAGTGCGCCTGTATATATGTAGGTAAACCATACGGTACCGAATGCGTAGCAGGCAATAAGTCCGAGAACCATGCCGACAGCGGCAGGGATTGTTTTACTGCCGAATTTACCGATTACAAGTCCGGTTATAAGGGCTGTAAAGATAAACCCTATAATATAGCCGCCAAGAGGTCCGGTTACAACACCGAAGCCGGCCTGAAAGTTTGCAAAGACAGGAACGCCTATGCTTCCGATAAGAATATAACATACGATTGTAATTATGCTTCGTTTGGTTCCGAGAAGCCCTGCTGTCAGAAACACCGCAAAGGTCTGCAATGTGAACGGTACTGCCGAGGGAACCGAAATCCATGAGCATATGGCAATCAGCGCCACAAACAGAGCGCACAGGATTACCGATTTTGTTCTTTCCGAGGATATTGTCTGAGCTTTCATCTGTATGCCTCCTGCTGTTTATTTAAGATACGGCTATTATAACCAAAGGGAAAACAATTGTCAACCAATATCAATAAAAAGGTTAACAAACTTTATTTTTCGTTGTAAAACAGGCAAAAAAATGATAGACTTAGTCTATATGAATATAAAGAGAAAGGGTTTCAAATGGACGAACAATTTTTAAGACTTCTGTCAAAGGAGTACCCCAATATAAAAGCCGCTTCGGCGGAGATAATCAACCTCAGCGCTATTCTGGCTCTTCCCAAAGGGACTGAATACTTTTTAAGCGACCTTCACGGAGAGCACGAGGCATTTATACATATGATTAAAAGCGCCTCAGGCGTTATAGCAGCCAAGATAGATGAGATTTTCGGAGATGACCTTACGGAAGTGGAACGCGAAAGACTGGCGGCTCTCGTATATAATGCGCCTGCGGAAATCAG
>URGK01000020.1 GCA_900547295.1 uncultured Eubacteriales bacterium | reverse complement strand
GTATGCCTGTAGACAAGCACCCTAAGCTGGGTATACCTGCAGTTGAGGTAATACACACGGTACTTCACGCCGGCGGTAAATTCGGCGGAGGAGGATACAAGGTTTCCGGAGGACTTCACGGTGTAGGAGCATCAGTTGTTAATGCCCTTTCCACCCGCATGGAGGTCGAAGTCAAAAGAGACGGCAAAATATACAGACAGGCCTATGAACAGGGCAAGACTGTAAGTAAGCTTGAGGTTGTGGGCGATACTAAAAAAACAGGATCAAAGACCACCTTCTGGCCTGACGCCGAGATTTTTTCGGAAACAACTGAATACGATTATGACACTCTGCAGCACAGACTGAGAGAAACAGCTTTTTTAAACAAGGGCATCAAAATAACTCTTGAGGACAAAAGAGAAAGCAATAAGAAAAAAGAAGTATTTCATTATGAAGGCGGTATCAAAGAGTTCGTAAAGCATATGAACCAGAACAAAGAAGCGCTTCATAAGGATATAATATATTTTGAGGTAAAAAAGGCAGATGTGTGCGAAGCAGAAGTTGCAATGCAGTACACTGACAGATACAACGAGATGATTTTATCCTATGCCAACAACATCAACACTGTTGAGGGCGGTACTCATCTGGTTGGCTTCAAGTCAGCGCTCACAAGAGTATTCAATGACTACGCAAGAAAAAACAAATTCTTAAAGGACAGCGATCAGGCTCTGTCGGGCGAGGACGTAAGAGAGGGCCTTACAGCTATCGTTTCGGTAAAGCTTGCCGAACCTGAATTTGAGGGTCAGACAAAGGCAAAGCTTGGAAACACAGAGATGAGAGGTTTTGTTGAAACCTCAACAAACGAGAACCTTATGGCTTTCCTTGAAGAAAATCCTGCGCAGGCAAAGATCATAATGGAAAAATGTCTGAGAGCAGCAAGAGCAAGAGAGGCAGCCAGAAAAGCCAGAGAGCTTACAAGACGTAAATCAGTCCTCGATTCCAACTCGCTTCCGGGCAAGCTGGCAGACTGCTCCTCCAAGGACCCTGCTGTTTCAGAGATATTTCTTGTCGAGGGAGACTCTGCGGGAGGCAGCGCTATTGACGGAAGAGACAGAACACGTCAGGCAATACTGCCGCTTCGAGGCAAGATTTTAAATGTAGAAAAAGCAAGACTTGACAAGATTTTAAATTCAGATGAAATCAAGAATATGATTACGGCTTTCGGCTGCAATATAGGCAATGACTTTGATATCGAAAAGCTCAGATATCACAAAATCATAATAATGACCGATGCCGACGTAGACGGAGCGCATATCAGAACTCTGCTTCTGACCTTCTTCTACAGATATATGCCTGAGCTTATCAGACAGGGCTATGTCTATGCGGCTCAGCCGCCGCTGTTTCAGGTTAAGCAGGGCAAGGATATTTATTATACCTACTCTGACAGAGAACAGGATGCGCTGCTGGCAAAGCTTAACGGCAAGGGCAAGATCAATATTCAGAGATACAAGGGTCTTGGTGAAATGGACGCCGAGCAGCTTTATGACACTACAATGTCATTTGAGCACCGTACATTAATTCAGATTACAATAGATGATGCGACCAGAGCCGATGAGATTTTCTCAACTCTTATGGGCGACAAGGTTGCACCGAGAAAAAAATTCATCGAAGAAAACGCTAAATACGTTAAGAACATAGACATTTAGGAAAGGAGGAGCAGATGACAACTTTATTGGAAGACCAGAAAATGCTGCAGCATGAGATATATGATGAAATGAAAAATTCATATATTGATTATGCCATGAGTGTAATTGTCGGAAGAGCTCTTCCCGATGTAAGGGACGGACTCAAGCCTGTTCACAGAAGAATACTCTTTGGTATGGACGAGCTTGGGGTAACTCCGGACAAGCCTCACAAGAAATCAGCCCGTATAGTCGGCGAAGTAATGGGTAAATATCACCCTCACGGCGACAGTTCAATATATGATGCAATGGTAAGACTTGCTCAGCCGTTTAACATACGCTACAGACTGGTAGACGGTCACGGTAACTTCGGTTCCGTTGACGGATATCAGGCGGCGGCAATGCGTTATACGGAAGCAAGAATGACGCCGTTTGCACTGGAAATGCTTAGAGAAATCGACAAGGATACAGTTGACTTTATTCCTAACTTTGACGGTGAGGAAAAAGAGCCGACAGTTCTTCCATGCAGATTTCCAAACCTGCTGGTAAACGGCTCAAATGGTATAGCCGTAGGTATGGCCACATCAATTCCGCCTCACAATCTGGGAGAGGTTATCGATGCTGCTGTCAAGATGATTGAGGATAAGGAATGTACCAACGAGGACCTTATCAAAATCGTAAAGGGACCGGATTTTCCTACCGGCGGCATTATCATGGGCAAGAACAATGCCAAGCAGGCCTACAGAACAGGTCAGGGCAAGGTTATAATCAGGTCCAAGGCCGAGATTGAAGAGTCCAACAGAGGCAAGCACCAGATTATAGTTACTGAAATTCCTTATCAGGTAAACAAGGCGAGAATGATTGAAAAAATCGCAGACCTTGTCAAAGAGAAAAAGCTGGAGGGTATTTCAGATATCAGCGACCAGTCAAACAGAGAGGGTATACGCATAGTAATCGAGCTTAAACGAGATGTAAATCCTCAGATTATGCTCAATAAGCTTTACAAGCACACACAGCTTCAGGAAAGCTTCAGTATGATAATGCTTGCCATAGTCAATGGAGAGCCTAAGCTTCTCACGCTCTATCAGATGCTTGACGAATATCTGAAGCATCAGAAAGACGTGGTTACAAGAAGAACTCAGTTTGATTTAAACAAGGCTGAGGCGAGAGCTCACATACTCGAAGGTCTGCGCATTGCGCTTGACAATATTGATGAGATAATAGCTACAATACGTTCAAGCTACAATGACGCCAAAGAAAAGTTAATGGAAAAATTCGCTCTTACGGACATACAGGCTCAGGCTATTCTCGATATGAGACTGGCAAGGCTGCAGGGTTTGGAAAGAGAGAAGATAGAAGCTGAATATGCAGAGCTGATGAAAAAAATAGCATACTACAAGCAGCTGCTTTCAGATGAGGATATGCTTATGGGAGTAATCAGAGACGAGCTTCTTGAAATCAAAGAAAAATACAACGACAAGAGAAGAACTAAAATCGTTGCCGATGCAGCTGAAATGGACGAGGAGGATCTTATTGAAGAAGAACAGGTTGCAGTAACTCTTACTCACCTTGGATATATCAAGAGAATTCCTGCCGACACATACAAGACTCAAAAGCGCGGAGGCAAGGGCATCACAGGACTTACTACAAGAGAAAACGACTTTGTAAAAGACCTGATTATGACCTCAACTCTTGATTATCTGATGTTCTTTACCAACACAGGTAAGGCGCACAAGATTAAGGCATACGAAATTCCGGAGGCAACAAGAACTGCCAAGGGAACTCCTGCGGTAAACTTCCTCAATCTGATGCAGAGAGAGAGAATAACTGCTGTAATTCCTATTCAGGAGTTTGCTGAGGACAAGTATCTCATAGCCGTAACCAAGCACGGTACAATCAAAAAGACCGCTTTATCAAACTTTGATACCAACAGAAAAACAGGTCTTATCGCAATGAACTTAAAGGACGGCGATGAGCTTATCGGTATCAAGGAAACCACAGGCACAAACAATGTAATTATTGTTACCAAGATGGGTAAGTGCATCTGCTTCTCAGAGGAAGATGTAAGACCTATGGGCAGAATTGCAGGCGGTGTCAGAGCCATCAAGCTTGAGGGCGATGACGAGGTTGTTGCTATGGAGCTTGTTGAAAAGGATCAGGAAGTGCTTGTTGTTACAGAAAACGGATACGGCAAGAGAACAAAGGCCAAGGATTACAAGATACAGGTAAGAGGCGGCAAGGGTCTTCTGACTTACGACAAGGGCAAGTTCAAAAAGACAGGTCCGCTTATCGGAGCTATGGTTGTAGATGAGGATGACGAGGTTCTCCTTATCAATTCCGACGGAATAATCATAAGAGTTAAAGCCTGCGATATTTCAATGCTGGGCAGAGCAACTCAGGGTGTTAAGATTATGAAAGTTGAAGAAAACACCAAGCTTATAACTATGGCTAAAGTAATCAGAGAAGATGAAGAAGAAAAGCCTGATACCAAAAAAGAAGCAGGCAAAAATGAAGAACAGCTTACGTTAGTTTAAAAGAAAGGCAATAGAAATGAAAAGAGTATTTTCAGGCGTACAGCCTACAGGAAACATTCATCTCGGAAATTATCTCGGAGCTTTGAAGCAGTTTGTGGATCTCCAGGAGGATCATGAATGTATTTACTGTATCGTTGATGAACATGCGATTACAGTACCTCAAAATCCAAAAGAGCTTAAAGAACACATACTTGATGTGGCGGCGCTTTATCTTGCAATAGGTGTTGATCCCAAAAAATCAATAGTATTTGTTCAGTCAGATGTATCGGGTCACGCTGAGCTTGGCTGGGTTTTAAACTGCTGTGCAAACACAGGCGAGCTTTTCAGAATGACTCAGTTCAAGGCAAAGAGCAACGGTAAGGAGTCGGTTGGCGCAGGGCTTCTGACATACCCAGTTTTAATGGCTGCTGATATTCTGCTTTATGATACAGATGTGGTTCCTGTGGGTCAGGACCAGAAGCAGCACATAGAGCTTACAAGAGATCTGGCTATAAGGGTTAATCATCATTACGGCAAGACATTTGTTGTTCCTGACGGAAGATTTATGAAAGCAGGTGCAAGAGTAATGGCGCTTGATGACCCTACATCAAAGATGAGCAAGAGCGCAGAAAACATACACAGCAGAATTTCACTGCTTGATAATGATGCAAAGATTAAGAAATCAATAATGAAAGCAACTACAGACTCTGACGGTGTTATTAAATATGATATCGAAAACAAGCCGGGAGTAAGCAATCTTCTGAGCATCTACAGCGCGCTTACAGGAACTCCTGTTCCTGAACTTGAGGCAAAATATGAGGGCAAGGGGTACGGCGATTTCAAAAAGGATTTGGTGCAGGTTACAATAGATGCGCTTAAGCCTATCAAGGAAAGATACGAAGAAATAAGGCATTCGGATTATCTGATAGAAGTTCTGAAAGACGGAGCAGAAAGAGCCAATGCTATTGCAAAGAAAACAATGGCGAGAGTTAAAGAAAACTTCGGACTGGGACTGTAAATTAAAGAGTGATATTATAGAGGTTTGTTAAGGCAGACCTCTATTTATTTTTCAAAAAAAGAACATTAACACAAGAACATATGTTTTATAAAATGTATGTATAGCAGGAATAATTCTTGTGGGAATAGGAGTAACCTTTGAGGTTAAGGCTGATATAATTGTGCTTGCAGGCGAAGGCCTTATACTTGCCATATGCTTTACGTTTCCGATTAAGTTCGGAACAATGAAAATAATATTTGATGTGTCTCTGGTAGCAGCGGCGTGCATTACATCACTTATATTTGTAGGCGGCATTACAGGAGTCAGAGAGGGTATGGCAGCAGCGGCGCTGCTTGTCGGCTGCGTTGTAAAAATCACGAACAAGGTTATAGAGAAGATAAAAACAGAGGCTTCAGGCAGGATGCACTCAGCAGGAAGTATAGAAAAGCCGGGGAATTATTCCCCGGTATTTTTAAGAGCAGCATCAATTCCTTTCGAAATAAAAGTCAAGACACCAGTTAGGCTTTATTTTATTGAAGGCAGATGATATAATCAATAATAAAATTAAGTGATTAAGGAAGAGATTTGGTCGTGACGCATCTTTATATTTTTATATATATAATTTCATTCTTTACAGGAGTAGCCTGTTTGAGCATACTTATGCTGTACAAAAATGATTTTCCGAAAATGTTTGGTCTTGATTTTAATTTGATGAGAAAATTTTTGGTTGCATTTTTTTCTTTCTTTGCCGTTAATTTTCTTATTTTCTACAATGAATACTTTATTCGGGAAGCAATTATGAAATCTGTTCTGCTTGTTATATTTGATATTTTGCTTATACTTTCTGTTTATTATGTAATAAAGCTTAACTGTATCGGAAATGAAGGTCTCGTTGAAAAGATTTTTCTGATTACAGGTATAATATATATGGTTATGTGGACGCCTGTATACTTTTTTGAATTCAGCTGGTTTCCACCATTGAAACCTATAACTGAATTTATTGCAGATGCAATACTGTCATCGGTTACATCAGCCATTCTTATAATTTATTCTTTGTATCAGCATAAAAGAAACTGTGACCTTTGGGAGAAAAAATATCTGATAACGCTTAATGTTATTATCAGTGTTTATACCTGTATGCTTTATTGTGCGGATTTATTTACAGAACTGTCGCGTGCATATGTTTCATTGGAGGCAGAATATCCTTATCTGTATGATCCGATATTTATAATCTTCATTATAGTGAATGTCTATACTGCGGCATACCTTATTATCAGTGTAAAGCAGGTCAGAAGCACCGGATTTACAGAAATATTTGAAGTTCAGGAGACAGAAGAAAAAGCAGATATATTAGAAAAGGTATCTGCAAGAGAGAAAGAAGTAATAGAACTTATTATTAAAGGTATGAACAATACTGAAATAGCAGAGGAGCTTTGCATTTCAGTCTATACAGTCAAAAGGCATGTTAATAATATTTTTAAAAAGCTTGAGGTAAAAAGCCGGTTTGAGCTTTTATGTCGCATACAGGAATTGAAATAGCAGTGAATTATACTGCATAGCACCCAGGTACCAAAACCTGATTTGGAGCCTGAGTGCTATTTTTATATTTTTCAGAATATTATATAATCGACATCGATGAATATAATCACAACTAAAAGAAAGAAAGGAAAATTAAAATGAAAAAGAAAACAGGCAAGATTTTAGTGCTGCTATTTTCATTGACATTAATCCTTGGAATGATGTCCGGCTGCGGCAGCAATGACAGCGCGGCAGATCAGATTTTTAAAAACGGTAAAATCTATACCGAGGATGCTGACAATAATATTGTAAGTGCAGTAGCAGTAAAAGATGGCAAATTTGTATTTGTCGGTGATGAAAACAGTGAAGGACTTAAGAACCTTGAAGGAAAGAATACAGAAGTTATAGACCTTGAGGGTGCTATGGTTATTCCGGGAATGATAGATGCTCACTCACATCCTGAATCGGTTGCGCTGGACTCGTGGAGTATAACAATGCCGTGGACTTATGATGTAGAAGAAATGCTTAAATTTGTGAAAGAGTATTGCGAAGAACATCCAGTAGAAGAAGTTCCGTTCTTTGTAGGTAAGTACTATCCATCAGACTTATTCGGAGCGGAAGGACCTAAAGCCTCAATGATAGATGAGTATGTATCCGACAGACCTGTAAAGCTGGTTGACTTTTCGGATCACTGCTGCTGGTTCAATTCAAAAGCAATGGAACTTATGGGGATAGATAAAAACACACCGGATCCAGAAGGAACTGCTGAAATTGTGAGAGATAAAGACGGAAATCCTACAGGTTGGTTTAAAGAAGGCGACTCATACAGCCCTTATCTTGAAAATATGTATAAGGCGATAGACTGGTATCCGCCTGAAACTGTTGATGATGAAATGTGGAAAACGGTTATTGACTATTATCATTCACAGGGAGTTATCGGTATGGGTGATGCGATAATACAAGATGAAAGCAATCTGAAAGCTATATATGATATGGATAAGGCCGGAGAATTAAATATGTATTACAGTGCAATGGTACTGTTAAACGGCTACAAGGATATTGACAATGCTATTAAAACAGTAAAAGATTATCAGGAAAAATACACTACAGAAAATATAACTATAGATACTATTAAGTATTTCGTTGACGGAACTAATGAAATAGGAACCAGCTATGTTGTGGAACCGTTCAGCAATGATCCGGAGGGCAAAAATCACGGCAGCATGGATATGACGGAGGATCAGCTTAAAGATATAATAGTTAAGCTCAATGGAGAAGGTATTGACCTGCAGATGCACGTTGTAGGCGACGGCGGATTTAGAACCATATGCAATGCAACAGAGGCTGCACAGAAAGAATGCGGAGATGACTGGAAAATTCAGATTGAAATGGTTCACTGTGAGCTTATTAATGATGAGGATAAGTTAAGACCTGCCGAGCTGGGCATCATAGTTAACTGGACTCCTCACTGGACCGGCGGATATTTCGGAGATGCTGCTATTGAATGGCTTGGAGAAGAAAGATTTGACTCTATGTACAATCTTCAGCCTATGATTGAAGCAGGCGGTATTGTAAATATGGGAAGTGACGTTGTTTCGCAGTATGAATTCCACAGAGCAAGTCCTTTCTTCGGAATGCAGACTGCTATAAGCAGAGTGGATCCTGAATTCCCTATGGATGAAGAAAAATATCCGGGAAGCGTAAGACCTGAAAAGGGCGCATGCTATACTATGGATCAGATGCTTAAAGGATATACCATAAATTCAGCGATACAGTTTAGAATTGACGATGTTGCGGGATCCATTGAAGAAGGAAAATTTGCAGACTTATGTGTAATAAAAGAAAATCTGTATGATGTAGATGTCAACAAACTGTCAGAAGTGGAGCCTACTGCTGTAATGTTTAAAGGAAAGATCGTATCAGGAGAATTTTAAACACTTAATCATACATATAAAAAAGCCGGGGAATTATTCCCCGGTATTTTTAAGAGCATCATCAATTCCTATATCAGCGACAATTATTTCTCCCAGATAATCCTTGGCATTACGGCAGAAATGTATAGGCTTTTTTCTGTGAAAAGCTATGGTATAGTCGGCGCTGACAGGTATGTTTTCAATCTTTTCGCCTGTTACGGTATCGCCGTTTAAGCCCGATGGAATATCCACCGAAAATACCTTTGCGGATTTTCTCATACTGTTCATAAGATAAACCGCAACCAGTCCCTCATCGTTTAACTTGCCGTGAAAGCCTGTGCCGTATACGGCGTCAACGATAATATCTGCTGATGGATTGCTCATTGACTCAACATTATGTATATCCATTATTTTTATAGGGTGCTCGCTGAGCAGCCTGTAATTGGTAATCGCATCAGGAGTAACGGGCTCTCCGTCTGTGAGGATAACAGTAACAAACATATTCATATCTGAAAGAAGTCTTGCGATTACAAAACCGTCACCGCCATTGTTGCCTTTGCCGCAGAAAACCGCAGCTTTTTTGCCTGTTGTAATTCCAGACTTATCTATGATAACATCAGCCACAGCTTTGCCGGCGTTTTCCATCATAGTATAATACGAAAGCCCGGCGGCATCTGCTTTTTCTTCAAGCTGTTTCATTTGTTTACAAGTAACATATTCGTTCATAATCAACCTCTTTATATCGTAAGATATTCATATTTATTTAAAAATCCGGTTACCCTTGATATGATTTCATCTGCTCCGCCCTGCCTGTCAGACTCCACGTTAAAAGGCATAAGCGGGTCGTGCAGGGATTTTCGAAGCAGGCACCAGCCGCCGTCAAAGGCTATTCTGACACCTTCAAAATTAGGCTTTACAACCTGCATATCCTGCTGCTCTTCGGCCCATTCCTCAAGCTCACCCAGTATATTGTCCGCATATGAGGCAAAATCCTCACAGGTTATAGGGAGTCTTAATTCTTTGGCTTCCAGCGGTGTTTTGAGTGTGTCGATAACAGCGTCAAGGGTTTTGCCCTCTGCGGCCAGCTTTGCCGCTTTAATTACTATCTTAGTTGCAAGATATGCGCCGTCATCGAGGAAGTAGTTCTCTTTGAGCGCGGCGTGGCCTGAGGTTTCTATTGCAAGCCAGCATTCCTGCCCTGCGGCGTTGAGCTCTATGCCTTTGTTAATGACATTTTTATAGCCTCTCTTAAATCTGAGATGCTTCATACCCAGCTTGCCCTCAATAAAATCAGTAAGGTGTGTGCTGGTGATACTGTCGGTAACCACTGTGGTTGCAGGATGCTCCTCGGCAACCAGTGCAGCAGCCATTGCTACAATTCCGTTTCGTGCAATCTCTCTGCCTCTGCCGTCTACTGCGGCGGACCTGTCCACATCTGTGTCAAAGATAAGACCGAAATCCGCGCCGGTGGATATTACCTGTAGGGATATTGAAGCAAGCGCCTCTTTGTCCTCCGGATTAGGCGCATGGTTTGGGAAAGTTCCGTCAGCTTCAAGATACTGGCTTGAAGAAATATCAGCGCCTAGAGGTGCCAGCACATCTCTGGCATAAAACCCGCCGCTGCCGTTTCCGGCATCTACAGTTATTTTAAGTCCTGCAAGAGGTCTTTCCCTTTTGCCTACTCCGTCTATGATAAGCTGCCTGAGATGACTGCAGTAAAGCTCCATAAGATTGCATTTTTCGGATGCATATGTTTTTTTGCCCATAACGGTTATGGTATTATCCGCATATTCAGCTTCGCCAAGACCTGCGCCGTCTGCTTCGGCAAACTCTATTATCTGAGAAATATCGCTTTTGTCAAGACCGCCGTCTGCGGTGAAATATTTAAACCCGTTGCGTTCATAAGGCAGATGTGATGCGGTTATCATAATTGCTCCGTCTGCTTTGATTTCATCAAACACTGTAGACATAAACATTGCAGGGGTCGAAGCCAGTCCGCAGTCAAGAACCTTAACTCCATATGGAGCAAGTCCGTTGATTATGCCATATAGCAGCATCTGTCCTGACATACGGGGATCTCGGCCTACCGCAACAGTAAGCTCATCGGTGCGCTTTCCTGTTTTATTACAAAGCCATAAGAGAAAACCCTTTGAAAGCAGGCAGGCTTCGGCATCCCTCAGATTTGGAACACCGCTTCCGCCGACACCTGTAAGGGAAATTCCTCTTATGTCGCTTCCGTTCTGTAGTTTTTTTAAATTGTATTCATTCATTAGTTCGCTCTCCTGAGATTTCTGTATATATATATTATACTTGCAACGGGCAATAAAAGCAATAATATGGAAACCACATAATAAATTATTATTTATTAATTTTTTACAAAAATCGACTGAAAAAATTATAAAAGAAACAGTTGAAAAATGTCGAAAAACCGTATATACTATAGAAGTATTGTATATATTTAATTAAAGTACCCTCTTTGATTATATAAACTCAATATGTATACAACATATAATGGAGAGGAGTTTGCTATCACTCCTTTCCATTATCCCCCCCTAACATTTACAGGCTGCCTTACGGGCGCCTTTTTTATTTCAAAAAACAAATTCGGGCCGGTTATTATTCCGACCCGATTATTATATTCTCCTATTTCCAGAAATCAGTGTCCTCTTTAAGACCTATATCAGCAGCCTTGAAATGAGGATTCTTGCCCTCTTTTCTCTGCTTGCAGTAGTCGCTCAGACATCTCATTGCCGGCTTTATAAGTATCAGTATTACAGGAATATTGATTACAACCATAAAGCCCTGAAGCATATCAGCTGTATCCCATACAAGACCTGCTGTTGCAACAGCACCTAAGAATACTAATATAGTAGCAATAATTCTGAATACGATAAGTCCCGTCTTGCTTACTTCTCTGTTCAGTATGAATTTCAGACAGCCCTCACAGTATGAGTAGTTTCCGATAAGTGTTGTGAACGCAAACAGTGTCATTGAAGCAGCTATGAAAACTGGTCCGAAGCTTCCTACTGAAGTGCTCAGAGCTTCCTGAACGTAAGCTGCGCCTGCTATATCCTCTGTAGGAACAACGCCTGTGCTCAGGCACATAAATGCAGTAGCTGTACATATAAGTAGTGTGTCGATGAATACTGAAAGCATCTGTACAAGGCCCTGCTTTACAGGGTGGGAAACATCAGCTGTAGCTGCAGCATTAGGTGCGGAACCCATACCTGCTTCGTTTGAGTACAGACCTCTTTTAATTCCGTACATTATACATGAGCCTGCAAAGCCGCCGAATATTGCGTGGAAATCAAAAGCGTTGCTGAATATTGAACCGAACATTGAAGGTACGTTTGTAACATTAATTCCTAAGATAACAAAGGACATCAGCACATAGATGATACCCATAATAGGAACCAGAAATCCTGTAACCTTTGTAAGTCTTTTTGCTCCGCCTATAACGATAATTCCAAACAGCACTGCAAGGATAATACCTATTAAAGCAGGAGTCTTAGGACCGTAGAAATCAAACACTTCAAATGTTGACTGCAGATTGTATGATGCAAGCATATTGTAGCCTACAGCATATGTAAGAATTATGATTACTGAGAAGATAACGCCGAGCCATCTCTGCTTGAGAGCGTCCTGCATATAGAAAGCAGGTCCGCCGTAGCTGGAACCATCAGGATTTTTCTTCTTGTAAACCTGTGCGAGAGTTGATTCGACAAAAGCCGAAGCTCCGCCAAAGAATGCTGTAATCCACATCCAGAAAATAGCGCCGGGACCTCCGCAGCAGATAGCTGTTGAAACACCTATGATGTTTCCTGTGCCGACTCTTGATGCGGTTGAAACCATTAATGCGCCAAAAGATGAAATACCATTTTCATTCTTTGGTTTTTCTTTGATAACTTTGATTGCTTCCGGGAACAGACGAACCTGTACAAATTTTGTTGCGAAAGTAAAAATAAGACCTCCGACAATAAGGAATACAGGTAAAAACCACGGCCGATATAAGACATCGCTTATATGAAGAATAACGCCGTCAATCTGTTTTACTAGCGTAGGGTTGTTCATAAATAAGTCACTCCTTTTATATAAAATAGAACAAAAAAATCTGTGGGGGAATGCCCACAGACTCTAATATTACTACAATTATAAGATTTTGTCAAAGTTTACTTGACCTGCCCCTGTCCGTCAAACAGCGGAAGCTCTCCTAAGAATATGATATCATCTCTGTTTTTGGCGTCACCCTCGGCTAAAACTGTCATTTTGCCCACTGTGATACCGCCGGCTTCTTTAACCAGCTCCTCCATAGCCGCAAGGGACTCGCCTGTGCTGATAACATCATCTATAATAAGGACTTTTTTGCCCTTGATTTTCGAAACTTCATTATCTCCCAGATACAGATGCTGAATATGATCTGTAGTTATTGACTTAACCTCTACGGAAAGCACGTTTTCCATATATACCTTGACGCCCTTGCGCGCCACGATATAGTCATTCATACCGGCCTGTCTTGCCATTTCATAAATCAGAGGTATGCTCTTAGCCTCTGCTGTAAGCATAATATCAAAATCAGGAGCCTTTTCAAGAAGCTTTGCGGCAGCGTGCTGCGTGATTTCAACATCGCCAAAAAGTATAAATGCGGCAATATCCGTATTTTCACCTACCTCATAAAGTTGAAGATTTCTTTTTTTGCCTGCAATGTCTATTTCATAATACATAAAAATTTCTCCTTTGTAACTGATGCTGCAAAAACCAACAAATAGATTTTAGCACAATAACAGAAAAAAAACAACACTGCAGTCAGGCAGACCGCAGCGTGTCAAACTATGCAATTATTATGTTATAAAAGGAAATGCTTCTATATTATAAAGGAATTACCTCTGTTTCTGATGTAATGTCAAGCGCTGCCGCATAAGCAAGATACTTGTCACATTCTTCATATGTAAGCATATCTGATGAAATCAGACCTGTCTGAGTGTAGTCGTCATTTACAAACATCTTTGTAAACAGTGAACCGCACTGACCTGTCATATACTGCTCGCCTGTAATGCCTGCTCTTTCAAAGCTTTCTACGCAGCCCGGAGCATATACATATGTTTCAACCAGAACTTTCTTGCCGTCTTTTGTACCTATAGCTTCGGATACAAATGCGCCCTCGTCCTTAACCAGACCTTCATCAAGGATTTCCTTGATTTCATCGTGGTATTTAGGTGCAGGCGGAATGTGAGATAAAATCACATCAAACGGTACAAATGTATGTCCCTTGTAGGTTTCTTCTTCTCTGCTCAGAAGTCCTGCTCTGTAAAGAGGAGTTGAGAAGTCAATGCCTACACCGCCGTATTTAAAGTTTATATTCTTGGCTCCCTTGAAATGAGTATCCTTGTTTATTCCCATGTATACTGTTTCATCGTGCGCGTGTTCTACTAATGTAACTTCCTTCTGACAGCCCTTGAAGTGTCTTGTTACAGGAAGTGAATGAGGTTCTGTTTCAACCATAACACCGTCCCTGAGTGCGAATGTAGGGTCTGTCATATCGGATAATGCTGTAAACGGTGACCACCAGAAAGGCAGAAATCTCTTAGCTTCAACACCTTCGTATACCATCATAAGAATGTCATCGCAGGTATCAAGAAGCTGCATGTTCTTCTTGGTTACAACGCACATTAATCCCGGTGCCGAGCCTGTGCCCATTATTGCCATTTTGCCGATTTCAGCGAATTTTTTGCCGTAGTCTGTATAAAGCTGCTGTACACAGTCAGGCCACCATTCGTACCACTGCCCGTTGAGTACGTCTGTTGCTGCAAAGTCCTGATAATTTGCTTTAACTTTAAGAGCCGCCTCTAAAACATTCTGTCCAAACTGAATAGGAAGAGCGTTTACGATAAGGTCAACGCCTTCACCTGCCTTGGCGATACTGTCAATATCGTTAGCATCAATATAAGTACCTTCAGCTTTTTTAAGAATTTTAACTAATTCATCTACAGCCTTATGGTCTGCATCCGCACATATGATTTTTTCAACGTTCGGTTCTTCGTCCATTCTCTGTGCAACTGTTGAGCCCTGTGCTCCAACGCCTACGATTAATATCTTTTTACCCATTTTACTTTACACCTCACTTAATTTTGAAAATGGTTTTCGGAATATTTTTAATTGAGCGCCCTTTGTTAATAATATTATAGCCATATGACGATGAACAAAACCATAGACGTTTTATCGCAGTTTTGATATAATTATATAAAAAAACGACTATAAATGAGGATTTTATGTTAATATCACGAGAAAAAACAGATTTAATCGAGGGAACTCCGATGGGTTTTAAAATCTACGAGGCTGTTCACGAGGCGGCGCATTTTCACAGCGACTGTCTGGAAGTTGTGTTCTGCGTCAGAGGCAATATCAACATCAGAATTGCATACGAGGAGCTGACGGTAAAGGAAGGAGAGATAATCCTTATAGATACGGATGATGTTCACTGTATATTCTCTGATGAGGAGAACCTGCTGATTTCCTTCTATATAGACCAGACCTCGGAGCTGTTTGGAAACAGCGATCTTGTAAATATGTCATTTGTATGCCACAAGGGAGAGATACATCCTTCAATGGAAAAAAAGATAGACTATATGCATAAGCTGCTGCTGACTATGTTTTATACCTACATTTCGCCAAGATACGGCGAGGATGAGAAGAAAAGCATCATCAACAGAACTGCCGTGCAGATTATGAACATAGTGGAGGAGAATTTCTCGGTGTTTTACTGGATGAACGACCCCAATCAGTTTCCCGACGATGCCAAGACCAGATTCGAGCATATATTTGCGTATATCTATAAGAACACCCGAGGACGTATGACTATAGAGGAACTGGGCGCTTTAGAGCATATAAACCCCAATTATCTGTCGCAGTTTCTGAAGAAAACATCGTTTCTGGGACTTCGCGGGCTCAGAACATATATCAGAGTATACAAGGCGGAGCTTTTGCTTCTCACAACGGATATGAGCATTACCGATATATCCTATCAGAGCGGGTTTTCAGATCCCAAATATTTTTATCGTGCATTCAAACAGTGGTACGGACACACTCCGCTTAACCACCGGAAGCTTTACAGAGAATATGCTCTCAGCAATGTTGCCAACAGGGAAATAGATATAGCGGAGATAAGAGATGAGCTTGATGATCTGATTTCATATTATCAGGCGGAGCTTCAGCTTAAATTGTCAGACATCAAATAATGCCCTGTTAAATCTCAAGGATATGTGATATACTTTTTGAAGGAAACTTTTTTCAGGAGAAGTAAATGTTTTTATCGAGTGACTTTTATAATTTCCTTTATATTGCAGTAATAATTCTGAGCGGAATCACATTTTCGCTGACATTAATACTGAGTGCAAGAGAGAAAGACGAAAAACACAAGGCGCTGTATCTGTTTACGGCGGCGGTGTTTGTTTTTATGATAATAGATTTCATAGTATACTATTATCTTGACGGAAGCACCTCCGGCGGAATTGTGTTTGCAATGATTACGGTTTCCGATATTATGTTCTGCGCAGTTGTTACGGCGTGGGTCTATCTGCTTGTGGTGCAGGCGGATATGAGAGAGCAGATATCGATGAAGCTTGTCATAGCGGTTTCTGTAATATATGAGATTTTATCGCAGATACTTTCGCTTATGCTGGGCAGATATGACTCATTTATGCTTCACGTTCAGAGCGGGATTGGCAAAGTGGTGCTTCAGATTTTAAATCTGTCATACAATATAGCTATAATTGCTATAGGCATTATCTGCATGGCTGCTTTTTTTAAAAAATTCCAAAAGAGCATCGGCAGGGCGGTAAACCTTATTCTTTCAGGGATTCTTATAGGTTATATGATATGGATTATTTACTGGGACTACAGTGTATGGTTTGAAACAGAGGAAAATCTTATGTCGATATATGCACTGGATCCGCTTATTCTTATCACTGCGGTGTTCAGCTGTGCGCTCATATATTATTTCTACAAAAAAGATCCGCTCAGGCTCAGAGAAAAAGAGATTGCATCAGTCGATGCAATAGCCGCTATATCTGACAAATATGGACTTTCTCAAAGAGAAAGAGAAGTCATAGAGCTTCTTAATGCAGGACTAAGCAATCCGCAGATTGCAGAGAAACTGTTTATCTCAGAGAATACCGTTAAACGACACATCAACAGTATCTTCAAAAAAACAGGAACGGCAAACAGACATGAGGTTCTGTTCAAGATTGCAAATATAAACAAAGTGAATATATAGTCCAAAGGCTGCCCCCAAAAGGCGGCCTTTAAAATTTTTCACAAAGTATAAAAAGCAGATGAGCCTTGATTTTTTAATGAAAAGCGGTAGGGATTGCTGCTGAAAAAGAGGTGACAAGAGCGAACTGTGCGAAAAAAAAGAATTGACAGAAAACTTGATGAGTGATACTGTTGTTAGAGAAAACAGCTTTGATTTTAACGAGGAGGAATGGAAATGAAAAGAAAAGGATTGGCGTTAATACTGGCGCTGACAGTGACAATTGTGATGTGCTTTACCGGATGCGGCGACAAAGGTGTAAGCATAGACTCGGACCTGTCAATGGCAGCAGATGTTGAGAAGTATGTAAATGCAATAGATATTGAATATGCATACGATCTGACAGAAAAACTTGCATATGATGAGGAATACTGGGACTGCGAACTGGGCTGGAGAACTGCAGGCTCGGATGCAGAACACAGATGTGCAGATTTCCTTGCAGAAGAAATGGAGAAGATCGGACTTACCGATATTGAAAAAATTCCGACAAAAGTTGATAAATTCCAGTTCAATGATTCAAGCCTTACAGTTGACGGAACAGAAATAGATCTGACCCCTGCGGCATATCAGTGCTCAGGTACAGACAAGGACGGAATTACAGCAGAAATCGTTAATGTGGGCACAGGCTTTGAGGCAGACTATGACGGTCTTGATGTCAAGGATAAAATAGTTATCGCACAGGTTGACCAGGCCAATGAGTCATGGATTGACGGCTACATAAGACAGGCTCACGAAAAAGGTGCTGCAGCACTTGTAAGTTATGCAAACAGCGGCTACGGCGAACTTAATGAAGATACTGCAAATGTTCAGGATATATGCTGCGCAGACCTTATCCCTACAGTAGCAATAAGCTATAATCAGGCACAGGACGTTCTTAAAGCCATTGAAGCGGGCAACAACAAGGCGACTCTTATGGTAGATGCCGAGTTTGAACCTGATAAAGGCACTTCCTATAATGTAGTTGGATATATCAAAGGTAAATCCTCAGATCAGCAGATTATGCTGTCAGGTCACTACGATAAATACTGGTACGGCTTCCAGGATGACTGCGCTGCAATCGGTATGGATTTCACTATAGCCAAGGCCATGATAGACTCAGGATATGTTCCTGAAAACGATATCGCAGTTGTTGCGCACGGCGCAGAGGAATGGGGTTCAACAGACGCTCAGTTTGACTGGACAACCGGCGCATGGGGAATGATCCATACAGAAAAACCTGAATGGGCCAAGAAAACAATAGCAATGCTTAACTGCGAGCTTCCTGCTTTTGAGCCACAGGACAAAACTCTTAGAGTTTCATGTGTTCCTGAATTTGCTACAATGAGCAAAATGCTTATAAGCGAGTCCGGACTTGTTGCACAGACAGACATAAAACTGGATGCAGAGTCAGTTGATGCAAGCAATATGGAAGATGGTGTATCCTACAGATGGCACGGCGTGCCGTATATGTTAAACGGCTTCTTAGGCGACAAATTTATGTGCCAGAGATACCATACTATAGATGACGACAAAGACACATGGTCAGAAGAAACAATGCTCGGCAACCTCTACTGGTTCGGAACTTATGCAATCTATATCGACAAGACTCCTGCGCTTGAGCTTGATATGACTCAGACATGCGATCGTCTTGAAAAGAACCTGAATGAGGAGCTTGCAAAGGATGCTGATGTTGATACAGAAGGCTACAAGGCTGCTCTTGCAGACATGAAGGCTGCAGCAGAAGCTTACAACAAGAAGATTGCTGACATTAATGCGGCTTATGAAAAAGCAATGGCAGCAGGAGATGATACTGATGCAATCAGAGCAGAGGGTAAGAAATTAAACAAGCAGACACTCAAGGTATTTGCTGAAATCCAGAAAGCGTTTATGGAAACAAGCCCTGATGATGTTGCATACGGACATCCTACAATCAACACCAACGCGGAAGTCCTGCAGGGAGCAATTGCAGCTCTTGAAAAAGAAGAACTGTACAATGACGACGAAACAGGAGCTCTTGATGTGCTTTACAACCTGAACGGTGTTATTGAATATAACTACTATATATTCGGAGTAAAGCCTGCTACTGATATTATGCAGATGTACGACCAGAAATATATCTCAACAGATAAGACTTATTGGGGAACAGATGCAATGCCGCCGATTGTATATACAGGTGAAACAACTCACAAGCTGGCAAGAGATGCCGAAGCAGAAAATGACATAGACTACAAGGCAGTGACAAATGTATATGAGAGTGCTCTTGCAGACACTATGAAGAACATCAAGCTGTATGCTGACAGAGAAGTCAAGGATATGGCAAAGGTTGCAAAGCTGATGAAATAAGGAAATAACGGCAATATACAGGAAGGCTCTTTCACAGGGCCTTTCTTGAAAAGATAAAAGATATTACCTTGCAGTTGGCGCTTACAGACTTGCGGAAATTATGAATTTTTAGATAATTAACACCCTTGTGCTATTGCAAAACAGGATAAATAGGTGCTATACATAGGTATAAACGTTTTGAGTGCCCTTTCAATTCGTTGGCAGAGCAACATAGAAATGCTCTGCATTGCATTTATCTTATTTTATATTTTTTGGAGGTTAACAAATGAGTCAGCAGACACAAGGTGTTGCAGGACTGAAAAAGCATGACATTAAAGTATCGGGAATAGTGTTTATGCTGTACTGTCTTGTTGGCGCGGGAGCGTTTGGTATTGAGGAAATAATACCTGCATCGGGTCCCGGTATGACATTAATTCTTTTGATGGTATTCCCTATAATATGGGCATATCCTATCAGTAATCTGGTTGCAGAGTGCGGCGCGGTTCTTCCGTCAGAGGGCGGAGTCTATGTATGGGCCAAGGAAGCCTTCGGCGAGTTCTGGGGATTTCAGACCGGCTGGTGGGCTACAGTATCCACATACATATGCAATGGTACATATGTTGCTCTTGTAGCAGGCTATGTGAGCCAGATGATACCTATGAGCGATATTGCCGTTCAGGCAGTTAAAATAGGTATGATCCTTATTTTCACAATCATCAATCTGCTGGGATTAAAAGAGGTTGGACAGGTAAGTACAATTCTTTCAATCCTCATAGTTATGGCATTTGCACTGGTTGCAATAGTAGGCTTTATCAACTGGCAGACAAATCCCATGGAGCCTGTGCTTCCTGAGGACTACAGCATCATTGACGGTGTAGGCGGAGGAATCTGCATATGTGTATGGATGTACTGCGGATATGAGTGCATATCCAATATGGGTGGAGAGGTTAAAAACCCTCAGGTAATCCCTAAGGGACTTATGATAGCAATGCCGCTTGTAGCACTTACATACATACTGCCTACTTTAGGCGGACTTGCAAGTCTTCCTGCAGGAAGCTGGGAATTCTGGTCAACAGACGGCGGCTTCAGCGGCGAGTCAATAGGCTATGCGACAATCCTTACAACACATCTGGGTCAGGCATGGGGCTATGTATTCCTTGTAGTTGCAATCGTATCGCAGTGCGCGATATTCAATACATATCTTGCATCAGGCTCAAGAGGCTTCTTCGTACTGGCAGACGATCACCTTTGCCCTCAGTTCCTGGTAAAGGTTTCAAAGAAAAGAGGCGTACCTTATATAGGAGTTTTATCACTTTCAGTAGTTACACTGATACTGTGCCAGTCAGATTTTACAACACTTGTAAGTATGGAGGTTGTATTTATCCTTGCAATTTATATAATTATTCCTCTTGCAGTGCTTAAATTAAGACGCAAGCTTCCTCTTGAAAAGAGAAAGGAAAGAGGACTGTACTATATCAGAGGCGGCAAGGGCGCAATGGTATTCTATGCGGGATGCCCGATGGTAATAGCGGTAATCGCGCTGCTTATCAACGGTACCGACTATCTGGCTGTCGGCCTGCTTGCCTTGCTCAGCGGTCTTGTGGCATACTTTATCTTTAAGATTGCATTCGGCGGTCTTGCGGTTACAGACCCTGAAAATCACCCTGTAAATCCTAAGACGAAGCTGGCTGCAGGAGATACAGTGAGAGTCGGTGTATTCCTTATATGTTCGGGAGCTCTCTCATTCTTAGGTCAGTTCTGGCTCAAGTGGTATGAGGTTGATTACGGTGAATGGGGTCCTGATGATTACGATATGTTCTCAGACAGTATCCCGCAGGTGCTTGAATATCTGAAATGGCTGGGACTTGCAGCTGTTGTAATAGGCATAGTTCTTGCGATTATCGGCAGGAAGAAGGATGCTCCGATTCCTGAAAAAGAAGCAGATATTGATGCGCTTATGGATAAATACCTGAACGAGGAAAAGCACGATTTATAACAGGCATAAAATACATAATAGATGACAGCAAAACTGCAGCTTTACGGCTGTGGTTTTGTTTTTTGGTTTGTGTGAGCAGCGAGATGAAGTGAAAATTCACTGAATGAAGTGAACAAAATGTAAAAAATTGTTTATACATTCAGGCAGATTTGTATATACAAAAAATACATATGCTGATTGAATGCTATCTGCAAAAATTTTATAATATACTTAGGAGTAATGAAAAATATGAAAGGGGAAAGATAACGGTATGAAAGAAGTAAAATCACCAAAAAAACCATTAATTTATTATTACGGAATAGCGCTGCTGCTTATATTCCTGTTTAATATACTCGTAATGCCTTTGATTGCGCAGGAAAAAGTCAAAGAAGTTGACTATGGTACTTTTATGAGCATGACAGAGCAGAAGAACATAGGCAAGGTAGAGGTGCAGGATTCTCAGATTATATTTACAGATAAAAAAGACAAGGCGGTTTACAAGACAGGTACTATGGATGACCCGACGCTTACCGAAAGGCTTTATGAGTCAGGGGCGAAGTTTACCAAGGATATACAGAAGACAATGTCGCCGCTTCTCAGCGGATTTCTCAGTATTATACTTCCTCTCATCATATTCATAGGACTGGGGCAGTATATAAGCCGGAAGTTTATGGACAAGGCAGGAGGCAGCAATGCTCTGTCCTTTGGACTGGGCAAGAGCAATGCCAAGATTTACGTTCAGTCAACAGAAGGCATCAGCTTTGATGATGTGGCAGGCGAGGATGAAGCGAAGGAAAGCCTTGCAGAGATTGTGGACTATCTGCATAATCCTAAGAAATATACAGAGGTGGGAGCCTCAATGCCAAAGGGCGTGCTGCTTGTAGGGCCTCCGGGAACAGGTAAGACAATGCTGGCAAAGGCTGTGGCAGGCGAGTCAAAGGTACCGTTTTTCTCCATGTCAGGCTCGGAATTTGTGGAAATGTTCGTAGGTATGGGCGCCTCCAAGGTTCGTGACCTGTTCAAGCAGGCCAAAGAAAAAGCGCCTTGTATTGTATTTATAGACGAAATAGATGCGATAGGCAAGAAGCGTGACGGTAATTTCAGCGGCAACGACGAAAGAGAGCAGACCTTAAATCAGCTTCTGACTGAAATGGACGGCTTTGAAGGCAATACCGGAGTAATTATTCTTGCGGCAACCAACAGACCTGAGTCCTTAGACCCCGCTCTGACAAGACCGGGAAGATTTGACCGCCGCGTGCCTGTAGAGCTTCCTGACCTCATAGGCAGAGAGGCTATACTCAAGGTTCACGCAAAGAAGATAAAGACTGCGGATGATGTTGATTTCCATACAATTGCGCGTATGGCGGCAGGCACCTCCGGCGCTGAACTTGCCAACATTATAAATGAGGCGGCGCTTCGCGCGGTAAGAAACGGACGGACTACAGTGCAGCAGGCAGACCTTGAGGAAAGTATAGAAGTTGTTATTGCAGGATACCAGAAGAAGAATGCGATTATGACTGACAGCGAGAAGAAGGTTGTGGCTTATCACGAAATCGGACATGCGCTGGTTGCAGCTATGCAGACAGAGTCTGCTCCTGTTCAGAAGATAACGATTATACCTCGTACATCGGGAGCTCTGGGATATACAATGCAGGTTGAGCAGAACGACAAGGTTCTTATGAGCAAGCAGGAGCTTGAAAACAAAATCGCTACATTTGCAGGCGGCAGAGCAGCCGAGGAGGTTGTTTTCGGCGAAATCACAACGGGGGCAGCCAACGATATTGAACAGGCGACAAAGCTTGCCCGCGCTATGATTACACGCTACGGTATGAGCGATGACTTTGATATGGTGGCAATGGAAACTGTAAACAATAAATATCTGGGCGGAGATACCTCTTTGGAATGTGCGGAAGAAACACAGAGAGAAATTGACGAAAAGGTTGTTGAACTGGTAAAAACCCAGCACGAAAAGGCAAGGCAGATTTTACAGGAAAACCGCAGCAAGCTTGATGAGCTGGCAAAGGTTCTGTACGAAAAAGAAACCATTACAGGCAAAGAATTTATGGAAATTCTTAATAAATAGCATTAAAAAAGGCTGCTTCGGCAGTCTTTTTCTATGGATAAAATATTAGCTGAAACTTGATATTTTTGAGTAAATGGGATAAAATATTAGCTATGATAGTTATTAAAAGAAAAACACCGAGAGAGATGCAGACAGATATTGCGCTGCGTATTAGAGAAATAAGGAAGCGGAGAAAAATTTCACAGCAGAGACTTGCCGAGAAGTCGGGAGTGAGCCTTGGCTCTGTCAAGCGCTTTGAGAGCACAGGTGAAATTTCGCTGAAATCGCTGATTAAAATTGCAATTGCCCTGGAAATAGACGATGAGCTTTCAGAGCTGTTTGCAGAGGTGCCGTTTTTATCTATAGAGGAAATTATCAATGGACAGAAATAGACAGCTAAAAGTTAATTATGACGGAAAAACCGTAGGCACACTGGCACTTTACAAAGAGCATATTGCAGCTTTTCAGTACAGTGAGGAGTGGCTTGCCGAGGGATTTTCAATCAGCCCGTTTTCACTGCCGATGAGCCGTAAACTTTTTGTTCCTAAGGTTTTGCCTTTTGACGGACTGTTCGGAGTCTTTTCAGACAGTCTTCCGGACGGCTGGGGCAGGCTGCTGGTAGACCGCCTGCTTCTCAAAAACCATATTAATCCGGCGGAAGTGGAGAGTCTTGACAGGCTTGCAGTTGTGGGAAGCTCTGGTATGGGAGCTCTTGAGTATGTGCCGGAATATAACCTTAAAGGGAATAAAATGACCGGTAATCTGGACTACATTGCAGGGGAATGCAGCAGGCTTCTTGCAACCGAATATACTGAAAGCCTTGATGAGCTTTTCAGCCTCGGAGCATCTTCCGGCGGAGCAAGGCCTAAAATTCTTACTGAATTTGAGGGAGACCCTTGGATTATAAAGTTCCCTGCGCCTGAGGACAAAAAAGAAATCGGCAGACAGGAATACGACTATGCGGTTTGCGCAGGGCAGTGCGGTATCGAGATGGCAGAAACCAGACTGTTTGCATCAAAAAAATGCGAGGGATATTTTGGTACAAAGCGATTTGATAGGAGAGTTTCAGAAAACGGAACTACAGAGAAAATCCATATGATTTCAGTTTCAGGTCTTTTGGAAACTTCTCATCGCGACCTTGCTCTTGACTATGATATTCTGATGAAGGCAACTTTAGAGCTTACAAAGGACTTTAATGAGGTTGAGAAGCTGTACAGGCTTATGTGCTTTAACGTTTTTGCTCATAATCGTGACGACCATGCCAAAAATTTCAGTTTTCTTTACGACTTTGATGAAAGCAGGTGGAAACTTTCGCCTGCATATGATCTGACGTACAGCAATTCTCTGTGGGGAGAGCATGCAACCAGCATACATGGAAATGGAAAGGACCCGAAAGAGGAGGATTTGCTTGCAGTTGCTGATATGATTTGTATGAGCAGACCGTATGCAGAAAAAATCATAAGGAATGTTAAAAGTTGTGTTATGGAGATGCTGGGGAAATATCTGAGATAACAAATAAGGCAGGCACCAATCAAAGTGTCTGCCTTTGCTGAAATTATCTGCTGCGTATATCCTTTGCCTGCGGCATCATTTGTCTATAGTAGAATTCTGCTGCTGTCGGAGAGTGTGTAGAGTGTGCCGCTGCTGCCGTTGATATCGACTGTTTCTTCCGATCTGATGTTTTCAAAGGAAACCTGACCGCCCTCGCCCGCGGTTTCATAAATGTACCTGAGTTCTGCTCCTTGCGGATTTTCATATACTACAGTCTGCATTCTGTTATCGTATTCTGAAACAAATACCTTTGTATAACCGTCGGGAATGCATTCAGGATAGTAAAATCCAAGCTCCAGCTTTGCATCATCTGTTTTTGCAAAATCAATTTCCGTAGTCTGTCCGTAATCGGTACGCTTCATTTCGATATGAGCATTTATAGCGGCAAATGCGGTTGCGGCAAGCACCGCAACGAGCGCTGCGGCGATAAGGCCTATGCGCATAGTGCGCTTTTTTTTGTATGTCATTATATAATCTCCCTTCTGAGCCTTGCAGGCTTCGTGAAGATTATTGTAAATGGCTTCATCAGCTTCTTTCGAAAGGGTTATGCTGTCCATTTCTTTTGTGTATTTTTCAAAATATTTATCTGACATTTATTCTTCCTCCAGCCTGTTTTTAAGATGTTTTCGGGCTCTCTCAAGCCTTGAGGTTACAGCAGATCGGCTGATTTTTTGTATTTTTGCTATTTCTGCTGTAGAGTAGCCCTCATAATAGTAGAGGTATATGACTGTACGTTCTTTTACAGACAGTGACATTACCGCATCGGTGATTTCAAGTGTGCTGCCGGAAGTATAGGGAATATCTTCGGGAAGCTTTTCGCTTGCGTGGCGTTTTAGAAACCTGAGTCTGTCTTTGCAAAGATTTGCGGTAACGGTCATAAGCCACGCGCGCTCTTTGTCTTTGCAGACGGAAGCTCTGTTCTGGATAAGCCGCATAAATACATCGTGACAGATATCCTCTGCCTCACCTGTGGAATGCATATATGTCAGTGCAAGACGATACACTGAGTTTTTGTGTTCATTGTAAATCTGTGAAATGTTCAATACTATACCTCGCTTTTGAGTACTCGTATATTAAACGAACTGACATATATGTTTATCTCATACAAATTAAAAAAATATATAATAAAAATGCCGGACACGGAATTGCAGCCGCTGTATCCGACAGAAAAGCTATTTATGCGATTTAGGAGCTCGCTTGCGAACAGGCAGCGCCAGATCCTGAAAGGTTCTTCCCAGCTTATCGTCTTTGGCGATCAAAAGCAGGTCGCTGTCCATATTATTTAATGCATGCAGAACAGCTGCATATATACCGATTGCCACTGACGGATCGCCTTTTTCGACTTTCCATAGAGTTGCCCGGCTTATATCTGCTCTCTCTGCAACCAGTGCCGTTGACAGACTCCTGCGAAGTCTTGCAAGCTTTATCTGCTCTCCCATTGTTTCCAGTATCTGCGGTACAGCCGGCCAAACAATAGCCCGAAGATACCGTTTAGCAAAAAGCATCTTGCAAGCAACATAGGTGTAAGCGCTCCAAAAGCAGTAGCCGTTGCAGGCAGATGTCCTGCTGCAAACAGCAGAGCAGAGATGATATTGGCCGATATAAAAATTATATCAGGAAGCTTATTCTTTGGCGTGCTTCTGAAGAAAAGCTTCCATAGAATAAATGCAATAAGGGACATGAGGAACAATTTCATAAGGATTTCTTCGACGATACCGCCGTAAAGAACAGCAGCTCCAAAGCCTGCGGCAGACAGTCACGCTCCTGTTATGGAGCTTTGAATTAAAGGCTCACATGTTCCGAAGGTCCAGTAATCCAGACTGAATACAAGTCCTGCGGAGGTTGCCAGCGCAATGGTTTTAAACAGTTTGTCCCTTTCTATATACAGTGGTATCCAAAGACCTGTTTTGTCTGCAAGAATATATCCGAAAAAACAGCATACTGCAACAAGCAGGCTGCCCTGAACTGCTGAGAGTATAATCAGCGCTGTTTTGCTTCCAAGCTGATTTATGTCACCTGCGATAATATCTGCGGGATAAAGCTGCATCTGATAAAAAGCTGTCAGAACAACCGCAGGAATGATAACCGGAAGCATTGCAGCCGAAAAAAGAAACGGCTTTTTAAATTTTTTCATCTGCCGCCTCTTTTCCATATATCTCAACACAGTAACCCTTGTGGCCACATTCCGGGCATTTCAGTTTTCGGGTCGCAGGTGTGTGAGCTGCAAAAAAAGCCTCCTTAAAGACAGGTCTGAAAATCCTCTGACATTCCGGACAGATATACAGAGTATTTCTGAAATAGTACATTGAAATCCATACTCCTAAGGTAATTATAACAGGCAGTCCGGCTGCAAACGGCCACCATATCCCCTTTGAAATACCAAGAATGAGAGTTCCGATTTCAATTATGTCCATTATTACTCCAAGTACGATCATTACCGCATGCACTTTGCGCAGTTTTTTTCTGTTGTCCACAGTACCGGCTATATCACTTATTGAATCGGCAGAGAAATCGCCTGCAAGCTTTATGCCCTGCCTCAGATCTTCTATAAGGGCAAGTTTTTTTTCATTTGCTTTTATTTCACTGCGGAGAGCTGTCTCCTGCTGCTGCAGGATAAGAGCTATAACCTGCTCCGGATGAGCCTCGTCAAGAATTTCTCTGATAGAGTCTATAGACAGACCAAGGCTTCTCAGGAAACATATGGTTTTCATTTTTCTGAGATCATCCTCTGAGTAGAGCCTCCTGCCGCCCTCTGACAGCCGGCTGGGAAGAAGAATACTGCGGGAGTCGTAATACTGCACAGTTCTGACAGTCACTCCGCAAAGCTTAGCTAATTCTCCTGTTGTATACATTGACATAGCCTTCACCTCCTTTCTGTATGAGGTTATTATAGAGTATTACGCAGCGTAATCAGCAAGTGGTATATACGAAATAATGGTTTGAATCTGTAAAATCACATATATTAGGTAAGAGAATTATATAATATATCATAATTGCAGGGGGAATATTTGTACAGGGAAGAATATATTCTGAAGGCTTGAATTATGATTTCAAAAATGATATAATCGGTATATACCGAAAATAAAGGAGGCTTATTAATGCCAAGACCGCAGAAATGTCGCAGAATCTGTAATGTGCCGCAGACAGACAGCTTTCGCCCTGAGAAACACAGAGGGGAAATCCCCATTATAATGACAGTAGATGAGTATGAGGTTATTCGTCTGGTGGACCTAGAAGAAAAAACTCATGAGCAATGCGCGCTTCAAATGGATATTTCGAGATCAACAGTACAGGAAATTTATGAAAATGCAAGACGTAAGCTTGCAGCCTGTATTGTTTACGGCAGGAAGCTGGTTATTGCAGGCGGTAATTATCGTGTATGCGACGGCAGGGAGAATTGCCGATGCGAACTTAAATGCCGGCAGGCAGATAATAAGAAGAGAACAGAGTCAGAAGACAGAAACAAGGGAGGTTTCATTATGAAAATTGCAGTACCTTATGAAAACGGACAGATTTTTCAGCATTTCGGACATACAGAGAGATTTAAACTCTATGAGACTGACAACGCAGAGATTATTAAGTCTGAAATTATAGAAACTGCGGGCAGCGGACATGGAGCGCTTGCAGGATTTCTGATGAAGCATGGTGCAGATACACTGATATGCGGCGGTATTGGCGGCGGAGCGCAGACCGCTCTGGCTGAAGCCGGCATCAGATTATACGGAGGTGTAAGCGGTGATGCGGATACCGCAGTGACAGAACTTCTGTCAGGAAAGCTTAACTATAATCCGGATGTACAGTGCAGTCACCATGAGCATCACGGTGAAAATAACTCCTGTGGCAGTCACAGCTGTGGGAATAAAGGCTGCCACTGATGACAAATAAACGCATGGAGATAACGAGGAAGTCTTTTGAGCAGATTCCTTTCTGGACAGAATTAACAGAAGAAGAAAAACAGCTTATACAAAGAAATGCTTTTTTGCGCAGATATGAAAAAGGTGCTTTTGTTTACGGAGGCGCTGATGAATGTCTGGGAATGCTTTTGCTGCTTAAGGGCAGGCTCAGAACATCTCTGCTTTCAGATGAGGGCCGGGAGGTTACCCTGTTTAATCTGCATCCGGGAGAAATCTGTGTGCTGTCTGCTTCCTGCATTATAAGTGAGATTACTTTTGATACCGGCATGACTGCCGAGAAGGTCAGCGATATACTTGTTATCCCGTCGGGGACAATTGACTGCCTGCAGAGCAGAAATATCCATGTGAAATGTTTTTTATATGAACTGGCGATTGGGAGATTCTCGGATGTCATGTGGTCCATGCAGCAGATTATGTTTAAAAGGCTCGACCAGCGTCTTGCAGGATTTCTTGTTGAGGAGTATGAAAGAACCGGAGTAAAGAACATATATATTACCCATGATCAGATTGCGGTGCATATCAGCTCTGCGAGAGAAGCTGTGGCCCGAATGCTCAAACGGTTTGCTGAAGCAGGTCTGGTAGAGCTGAAGCGTGGAGAAATAAAGCTTGAAAACATAGACGAAATCAAAAAGCTTCTGTAAATGAGCAGCTTTACTTCGTATATATAAAGAGAAGAAAAAGAGTGATATTAAAATGAGGATGTTGCTCTTTTTATTTTTTGAAATTTTTGATGTAAAGTGTGACCAAGTCACAGTAAACGGATTTCTTATGGGTTAGAATGAATGTAACATAAGGAGGTGCAGCAGATGAAAATTACACTGAACAAAGATAAACAGATAGTTGATGTGATAAAAGAAGGACTTGAGCATACGGGCGGATATTGCCCCTGCCGTACGGAGCGTACGGAGGAAACAAAATGTATGTGCCGGGAATTTAAGGAGCAGATTAAAGATCCTGAATTCGAAGGCTTCTGTCACTGCATGCTCTATTATAAATCAATTAAGGATTAACGGAGGGGTAAATGGCATCAGGAAAAACTGCTGTGGTGAATAAGAAAAGATGTGTGGCATGCGGGGCATGTGAAAACCAATGCCCTAAAGCTGCAATAAAGGTATATTGCGGCTGTTATGCGGCTGTAACAGAAGATAACTGCGTGGGGTGCGGTATGTGTTTAAAAATATGTCCTGCCGGTAGCATAAGCTTAAAAGAGAGGTGAAACTTTGAAGAAAAAACACTGGTATGATTATTTATGGATATGGGCGATCATTTATTTTGCTCTCGGTTTTTTTAATATTTTGTTTGCTTGGTCCCAAAGTTCCTCAGATATAATTGCCGGAATACTTCCATCTTTACATTTATATAATACTTGGTCATCTAAACTATTTTTCTTTCTTCTTTTTGTTCTATAATCAAGTATTTCATAAGTTTTTGCACGATAATATCCTTTGTATTTAGGATTTTCTATCATACGTTTTAAAGAGTCTTTATCATATAGTTTTCCTTTTTTATTTAAATATCCTAACTCTGATAATTTCTTTGATAGTTTTTGGAAACCATATTTTCCACTTGAATATAGTTCAAACAATGTTTTTATAAATTTTGCTTCATTTTCTACTATTACCAATTTACAGTTATCTTTTTTATATCCTGTGATATTTGAACTGCCTAACACATGTCCATTTTCAATCGCTTGTCTATGTCCAAATTTCACTCTTGAAGATAATTTTCTAGATTCATCTTGAGCTAAATTAAACATTATGTTTAAAATAAGTTCAGAATTAGAATCAAATGTATTCAAATTTTGGTTTTCAAAAAATACACCTACTCCAGAATCTTTTAATTCTCTTATATAATGAATGCTATCTTCTAAGTCACGAGCAAATCTTGATACTTCTTTTGTAATTATTAAATCAAATTTGTTGTGTTTGGCATCATGTATCATTTTTTTAAAACTTGGTCTAACGTCAACTCTAACTCCTGTTTTGCCTTCTTCAATATATCCACCAGAAAATATCCATTTTGGTTTTGATTTAATATAGTTTTCATAATATTCTAATTGATTATCTAGTGAATTTAATTGGACATCAGAATCTGTTGAAACTCTACAATAATAGCATACCCGAAGAGGAAGATTATAAATTTTTTCTCCAAGCATTATTGATTTTAATATTTCATCATAATTCATAATACTACTCCTCTCACAATTAATAAGTGTTTTGTAATGATCTGAGATTTTTCAATAATTTATCATTTACTTTTGAAAATGTATTTTCATCTATTATATTTTTTCTATATAAATTAGTGTTAATTATTATTTGTATTTGAAGTTCAAATATTTTATTATTTATCAATTATCATCACCAATAAATAATATTTATAACTTTAAAATAAAATTACTAAAAAGTGGAGTTACGTTCTTAAATGTTGATCCTGGTTCATAAGTCATCCAAATAGGAAGATTTCTGTTTATTTCCTCTATACTGTACTGCTGATAATTATTGGGATCAAAATCTGGTCTGCTACCCATACCTAATATAGCTCCGGAATTTGGATCCATTGCTAAAATAAGAGCGTGTTCGGCATTATATTTGGTAACTATGTTATCTAATTCTCTTTCTATTGATGTTTGAATGTTGTAGTCAATTGTAAGTTCCATATCCATACCATTTTGGGGCTTTACATATACTTCGGATAGGCTTAATCTTTGCCCTTTAGCATCGCTATAGTATTTTATAGCACCACTTTCTCCAGTTAAATATTCATCATAAGTAAGTTCTAAACCTGATAGCCCTTGATTATCTATGCCGACATATCCTAGGCAATGTGATAGAAAATTGGCATACTTATAATATCTTTTTGCTTCTTTTACTAAATAGACTCCATCATAATTTAATGCATTTATTTTATCAGCAATATCGTAATCTAATCTTCTTCCTTCTGGGTGTACTCTTTCTATTGATGTTTTTTTACTTACATGTTTATACATTTCTTCATATGATACATTTAATATTTTGGCTAAATCTGTGGCTACCTTTTCTTTCATATCATCTTTTATTTGATTTGGTATCAGTACTAATGAAGTAGTAGTTAGATTATCTGCAATTACTGTTCCATCGCTAGTTATAATTTTGCCACGTTCTGATTCTATGGGAAGATTTCTACTCCATAAAGCGTTTGCTAATTTGTTTAATTTTTGGTAATCTATTACTTGGATATAGAATACTTTGCAAATTATTAACAAAAAACAAAATAGTATTATTAACAATACTATTTTTATTCTTTTGTGTATCTTTTTAAAAAACATATTATCACCTATTTAATTATATAGGTTGTTAGTAGATTTATGAAAAAACATTTTTAGGTGATTTTTTTCTTAAGTTAGAATTATATTTTATGGTTGGAATAAATTATCTAGGGAGTATGTATATATCAATTTTTATTATTGTTTTAATAAGTTTATTGATATACTTTTTTAATTTTTTTAATAAATTTATTGACACTATAATAACTACTTATGGGTAGCTCAAAATTGTCAATATATTCTTCTACTTGTCCATTAAATCCTTTTTTGATTTCATACACACCATAATCAGGATCATTTTTATCAAAGATAGCTGTTATACAGTAGAAATTATATTTTATTATTTTCACTTATTTTACAGCCAATTATTTGGCCTAGGTGAACTTTTACTTCAATATCTTTTTGGTTTTGTTTAAGGATGTCTTCATTTATCTTTATTTTGTTTTCTTTAAAAAGTAATATTATAGTAGATGCTCCAAAAGAAAAATATCCTTTATGGTCATGCCTTTTAAAATTTTGACAATCATCGTTATTTATTTTTCCAATCATCAATGCCCCTACTTCCATATAGATAACTGAATCAAAATTTTTAGTTTGTAATATACTGTACTGTCTATTATTTTCAGTATATACTTTGTATTTTTCGTGAGCAATTGGCATAACTGTATGAAGTAGTCCATTAATCTTCTTTGTTTTGATTATCTTTCCTTCATCAAAATGATAATAGTGATGGTAGTCATCTTTGGTTAATCTGTATACTAAACATGTACCATTATTAAATTCTTTTGCAAGCATATCATCTTTGAGTAGTTCTTTAATTGTATAGTTACTGTTTTTAATTTTTAAATTTAGGTTTTCATCTATTTTGCTTACAAATAATTTAGCATCACATACGGATATTAAATCATTTTTTTTGTTATTATATATTCGCTTATCTTCTTTGATTTTACGTGAGAAGAAATCGTCAAAAGAATTATATTTTTTATCTTCATACAAAGACATATCGATTTTATTATTTTTTATGAATGAATTTATTTTTATTTTAGAAATTTTACTTTTTATTATGATACTAGTTAATTTGGTGAACCAAGGTCTTGTAAAGATTAATTTCAAAAAAATTCTACCTATAATTGTTCTATAGAAAAAAACTATTATTTTACTTGTTTTTTCATAATAATAGTCATTATTTTTGTAATCGTATATTTTTACTTTCATACTTGGTGCCTAAATTATATATCTAAATTATGGTAAACGTTTTGTACATCTTCTAGTTCTTCTAATGCTTCAATTAGATTTAGGACTTTGGTTGCTTGTTCGTCATCCAAGGTAATATAATTGGTTGGAACAAATGTTACTTCACTCATAATAAATTTATTGTAATTTTTACTTTCTAGGTACTCTTTGGTTTCGATAAGTTTACTTGGTTCTGTATATATAGTGTAACCTTCTTCTTCATTTATGAAGTCTAATATATCACATTCTAGTATATCTTCTAATAATTTATCTTCATTATACTCTTTATCTAAAACTATAATTCCTTTTCTTTCAAATAAATAGCTGACTGAGCCATCAGTTCCTAAATTGCCACCTCTTTTGCTTAGGGTGCTTCTGACAAAAGATGCAGTACGATTTTTATTGTCTGTTAGACAATCTATCATAAGAGCAATTCCAGAAGGAGCATATCCTTCGTATCTGATAGCTTCATAATCTTCTTTACTGTTTTTATTTTTGGCCTTATTAAGAGCACTTTCAATATTTGATTTAGGCATATTTTCAGCTTTGCACTTTTCAATTACTAGTCGTAATGCCGAGTTGTTGTTTGGATCTGTGTCACCATTTTTTGCAGCCATATAAAGTTCTTTAGTTAATTTTTGAAATATAGCTCCTCTTTCTTGATCGGCTGCTCCCTTTTTATGTTTTATTGTTGACCATTTACTATGTCCTGACATATTTTCACCTCTTTAAATTATATTTATATATTATCATATTTTTTTATATGTTTGAATATTAACATGAAAAAATAGTTTTTATTTTAATAATAATTTATGATAATGTTTATCAAAAATATTTAAAAAATTATTTACTTCTTCTTCGGTAGTCAAGTATGATAGACTTATTCTTAAGGTAGTAAAGCTTAAAGTTTCATCTTTAGTCAAAGCGTACACACTCTTAGATATTGTGTTGCTTTTAGAACAAGCACTTTTGGTTGATATATATACTTCGTCACTTTCTAATGCGTG
>URGK01000019.1 GCA_900547295.1 uncultured Eubacteriales bacterium | reverse complement strand
TACTACAAGCGGGTTAAGCGCACCCTGAGCACTCCATGAGTGAATATTATATTTTCTATCTTTTTCTAGAATAGCTGACATTTCATTTCTCCTTTTCAATAAAAATATTTAGCAGGGTGGGGGATTCCCACCCGTGCTAGAAAAAATGTTTACTGTTTAATTTAAACCGGGATTAAGCATCAACCTTAGCGATTACTGCTGCATCGATGAAATCTTCTACCTTTTCAGGTTTCCAGTTAGGAATCTGTCTTGAAACGTATGTGAAGTTAAGAAGATCTTTGTAAGTTGCGTTGTGTGATACACTGTTGCCGCCCCAAGTACCGCAGCCTAATGTCATTGATACAGGGAATCCGCAGTTCCATCCGCCTGAGTTAGTTAAGCACTGAGGCTGGTTTACTACGCACTTAGTTACAGGAGCAACTGATGCTACTCTAGCAACGTCTTCGTCGTCATTAGTGTGGATACCGCAGCTGTGGCCTTTACCCTGGTAGTTTAAGCAAGCCATCATCTTGTCGATTGCATCGTCAAGGTCTTTAGCTTTCTGAACGCCTGATACAGGTGACAGTTTTTCGCCTGCGAACGGGTGATCAAGTCCTGCGCCGTTTTCTTCAGCCATTAATACTTTTGTTCCTGCAGGAACTTCTATATCAGCTAATTTAGCGATAGTTTCAGCATTCTGTGCAACGATTGCTCTGTTTAATACGTGGTCGTTAGGAGTGTTTGGCCACATAGTCTTCTGAAGCTTTGTCTTTTCTTCTGATCCTTCTTTGAACAGAACAGCACCGTGTGCTTCCATTTCTTTAACAAATTCATCATAGCAGTCTTCGAATACGATGATGTTGTTTTCTGTTGAGCATGAAGTAGCGTTATCGTATTTCTTTGAAGTTACGATCATTTCTGCAACCTTGTCCATTGGAGTCTTGCCTGTTACGATTGATACGCAGTTACCTACGCCAACGCCGATAGCAGGAGTTCCTGATGAGTAAGCAGTTTCAACTAATGCTTCTCCGCCTGTTGCAAGTATGAAATCGCACTGCTTCATTAATTCCTGTGAAGTTTCCAGCTTAACCCATTCAGGTGCGCAAGTCTGTACTAAATCTTCAGGATATCCTAATTTCTTAAGAGTAGCTCTGATTTCGTCAACGATAACAACGTTTAATTTCTTGCACTTAGGGTGAGGTGCTAAGATTATAGCATTTCTTGTCTTAAGTGCCATGTTTGACTTAACGATAGGAGTTGCTTCACCGTTAGTTACAGGCATGATGCCGGCAACAACGCCCATTGGCTTAGCATAAGTCTGCATACCTGTTTCCTTGTTGTCGTCAATAAGTCCAACTGACTTCTTGTCCTTCATCTGGATGTATGCTCCCCATACTTTACCGTAGATTTTGCCAACTTTATCTTCTGCAATACCCATACCTGATTCTTCAACCAGCATTTCTGCATACATCTTAGCCTTTTCAGGTTTAGTAAGATTATAAGTAACAGCAGCTGTAATAAGATCTACATCTTCCTGAGTAAAGTTGTTAGCAATTGCCTGCGCTTTTCTTGCTTTTTCAACTAGGCCTGCAACATATTCTTTTGCATTTAATGACATTTTTAAAGTCCTCCTTTTATATTTATTTATCAATTGTAAAAAACCAATTACAATCTATGTAATTACTTGATGAATATAATATATCACTTTCAAATCGAAAATCAAGGGGTTTGGATAAGAATTTTGTTATATACATATAATATTTTTGCTGTGTATAGTATACAGTTTGAAGAGTCTGACAATTAACCGCCATATCCGTATTATTATTACCCGGAAAGGCGGTTTTTTATTCAGAATTCTGATTATATGATATATTCTGCGACTATAAGGCTGGCGCACAGAATTAAAAAAACAATACCCATTATAATGTTAAGAAGCTTTACGGAAGCATAATTGGCAAAAAGAGCGGCGGCCTTTGCTCCTGCAGCGGCGGAAACCGCACATATGACAAACACCGTCCAGTCGATGCTTTCTGCCACGGTAAAATGCACGACAGCTCCAAGAAGTGCGACAAGTGTCATAATTATAAGGCTGGTGCCAAGGGCGGTTTTGATATCATAGCCTAAAAGACAGGTGAGAAGTATTACAAACATCATACCTCCGCCTGCGCCAAAGAGTCCGCATATAGCGCCTACGGCGCAGCTTCCCGCCGTAACCATCTGCGTCTGACGTTCAAATGTAATTGTATCCGGAAGCTTGGCGTCCGGAAAGAACAGAAATTTCACAGACATTACAATAGTACATAATATAATGCCGTGTCCCAGAACGGAATCGGGCATAAATGATGAAAGCACGCTGCCTGCGGCAGTGAATACCAGAGCGCAGATGAGAATTCTGCGGCAGGACGTGATATTTGTGTTTTTTCTTTTTATAAATGTGACTGATGATGTCGCAGATGAAAAAACATCTACGCCAAGAGCGATACCTATGGCCTCATATACAGGGAAGCCAAGATATGCAATGAGTATAGGGGATATTACCATTGCTGCGGAAATGCCCGCAAGACCGGTGCCGGCGCCGGCAACAATACCTATTATTATACAAAGAAGTGCTTTTATCAGCATATAAAACCTGCCTGTTAAAATCCCAATACAAAGCTATTTTATTACCGCAGGCTGTTCGTGTCAACAGAAACCGGTATTTCAGATGCTTGTTAAATTATTAACTTATCTTGATTTTGCCACATATACGGGTGTATAATTTTCTTTGATTAATACACATAAAATTTGGAGGAACGATATAATGAAAGTTTTAGTAATCAACTGCGGAAGTTCATCATTAAAATATCAGGTTCTTGATATGACCAACGAAGAACTTATCTGCAAGGGACTTGTTGAAAGAATAGGTATGGAGGGATCAGTGATTTCCCATACAAAAACCGGTATGGACAAGTTTGTATTAGAAGCGCCTATGAAAGACCACAAGGACGCCATAGGTCACGTTATAGATGCGCTCAAGGATGAGGAACACGGCGTAGTTAAAGATATGAGCGAAATCGGAGCAGTGGGACATCGTGTTGTTCATGCAGGAGAGAAATTCGCACATTCAGTACTTATCACTGACGATGTAATCAAAGCGCTCGAAGAATGTGTTGAACTTGCACCTCTGCACAACCCGCCGAACCTTCTGGGTATTGCAGCATGCCAGGAATTAATGCCGGGAACTCCTATGGTCGGTGTATTTGATACAGCATTCCACCAGACAATGCCGCCTCAGTCATACATCTACGCTATACCTTATGAATACTACGAAAAATACGGTATCAGAAGATACGGTTTCCACGGAACAAGCCACAAGTATGTATCAGAAAGAGCAGCAGAGATGCTCAATGTTAATATAGAAGACCTCAAGATTATAACATGCCATTTAGGAAACGGCGCATCGGTATCAGCTATCAAGAGAGGCAAGTGCATAGATACATCAATGGGACTTACTCCGCTTGAAGGTCTTGTAATGGGCACAAGAAGCGGTGACATCGACCCTGCTATCGTAACTTACATCAGAGAAAAAGAAAATCTTGAACAGGGCGTTGCAAACGAAATCCTCAACAAGAAATCAGGTATGCTGGGTATTTCAGGAGTATCAAGTGACTTCAGAGATATCGAGGCTGCAGCAGAAGAGGGCAACGAAAGAGCAATGCTTGCGCTTAAAGTTTTCGCTCAGAGAGTTAAGTTCTACATCGGCGGATACATTGCTGAGATGAACGGCGTTGACGCTATCGTATTTACAGCAGGCGTTGGTGAAAACGATATGGGTATGAGAGATATCATCTGCAACGAAATGGGCAACCTTGGCATCAAGCTTGACCTTGTAAAGAACAAGGTAAGAGGCAAGGAAATGGTTATTTCGGCAGAAGACTCAAAGGTTAAGGTTCTCCTGATCCCAACTAATGAGGAACTGATGATTGCAAGAGATACTTACAATATCGTTACTAACAAATAAATATAAATCGCGGATATATTTTTCTTGACAGACATATATATCAGATGATAAGATAGTCGGGTAGTAAAGAAGAAGTAATCCGCTTCTCACCTGCAGGCAGCAGTCTGCACGGTTAATATCTGAACTTTGTTATGTTTTGGCGGATACTTTTGTATCCGCCGATTTTTTTAAGGAGGTACAAAGCCATTAGCAGAGAAGTAAAGGAAACCCTCATAAACGAGGAAATCCGCTTTAAGGAATTAAGAGTTGTATCAGATGACGGACAGCAGCTTGGAATTATGCCAAGAGACGAGGCGCTTGCCCTTTCCGAGGAAAAGGACATGGACCTTGTCTGCATAGCCCCAAAGGCAGACCCGCCGGTATGCAAGATTCTTGATTACGGTAAATACAGATATGAGCTTCAGAAAAAAGAAAAGGAAGCAAAGAAGAACCAGAAGACCACACAGGTCAAGGAAATCCGTCTCAGCACCTTTATAGAGGAGCACGACATCAGAATTAAAGCAAAGACAGCGGGCAAGTTCCTAAAGGACGGGGACAAGGTAAAGGTAAGTCTTCGCTTCAGAGGCAGAGAGGCAGCCTACAAGGACAAGGGACTCAAAGTAATGGAGATCTTTGCGGCAGAGCTTGCTGAAATCGCCAACATAGAGAAGAAGCCGGTATTTGAGGGCAGGAACCTGTCGATGGTGCTGGTACCAAAAACAGAGAAGTAGATTAAAAAAGTAAAGTTAACATAGGAGGAGTAATAAATGGCTAAGAATAAAATGAAGTCTCACAGAGGCGCGTGCAAGAGAATGAAAGTTACAGGCTCAGGAAAAGTAAAGAGAAACAAGGCGTACAAGAGCCATATACTGACAAAGAAGAGCCCTAAGAGAAAAAGAGGATTAAGAAAATCAACAACACTTACAAGCGCAGATCTTAAGAGAATGTTAAGATCCATGGGTAAATAAGGGAGGAACAGGAAATGGCAAGAGTAAAAAAAGGAATAAACGCACATAAAAGACACAAAAAAGTATTAAAGCAGGCAAAGGGCTACTACGGAGCAAAGAGCAAGCAGTTCAAGGCAGCAAACCCTGCGGTAATGAGAGCGTTAAGAAGCGCATATGCAGGCAGAAAGCAGAAAAAGAGACAGTACAGACAGCTGTGGATAGCAAGAATAAATGCAGGAGCAAGAATGAACGGCTTATCATACAGCAGACTTATGCACGGACTTAAGGTAGCAGGAATAGACATCAACAGAAAGATGCTTTCAGAGATGGCAATCTATGATGCCGCTGCATTCACTGCTTTATGCGACACAGCAAAAAAAGCTTTAAACTAAATATAAACTAAAATTAAATTTTAAAAATTTAACCTCTATTCGTTTGACCGGATAGAGGTTTTTGTTTATAATATAATGTAGAACAAAAACAGACGACGTGCTGTAGATAATAAGGAGGCAGTCAATGAAGAAGAAAATATTATCTGTATTTCTGATTGCGGTTATGCTTGTGACTCTGATGCCGTGCAGCGCATTCGGAGCAATCAAGAGCGCAGGAACAGCAACAAATACAAGCAGTCTTGTATCATCTGAAAACCTGGAACATAATTCTGTAAAGGTAACTGCAAACGGCAGCTCTCTTTATGTTGAAGTCGAAACACCGATTAAGGCATCGGAATTCAATGTGAGTGTTGTCAAGGCGGGACAGAAAAAAAGCAGCTGGGTTTGTCGCGTTTATCCTGAAAATATGGGTGGCTATTACAGCTTTGATTTCACTGTACCGCTTTATGTGGCAAAAGCAGGCGGCAATCTGAGCGGCGACTATATACTCATGATTACAATGAAGAAACCCGGCAGCAGCAAGTCAATTGTATGTTACAAGAACTGCGCTTTCAATGTCAGGAGCGGCAAGTTCTCAATTCTCAAATACAGCAAGGTTATAAATGAGAACAATCGTATAGAGAAGCTGGGAGCAAAGAAAAGCGCTTCAAACTTCAAAAAGACAAATATGAGTGATTTAAAGACTCTCCTGTTCAGAGATCCTGTAACCAAGAAGGTTGCATCAGTTACAAAATCAAAGGTTAAATACTTCAAAAAAACAGCTGACAGTGTAACCAAAGGGGCTAAGACAGATTACGAAAAGGTGCTCAAAATCTATGAATACATAGGCACTAACTTCTACTATGATACTGTTGCATTCTCGACAGGAACCAAGCAGTATATAGATCCGTACCGTAACCTTTATAATATGAGAAACAAGAAAAAATCAGCAAACAGCCAGAGCGGCAAGGTTGCAACCACCTGTGTAGGATATTCTGCTGCAGTTGTTGCGCTTTGCAGAGCAGAAGGCATCCCTGCACGTATTGTAAACGGTCATCATATAAGTCTTGGTGACGGAGGGTTTAACAACTGGTCAACAGAATCGGGAATTACAAAGCTTGATCACTGGTGGGCTGAAGTTTATGTTGACGGCAGATGGATAATCGTCGATGCAACACCTGCTAACAGTAACAAATGGAACAGAAACACAAAAAAATGGGATTATACAGGTCTTACAAATTACATTTATTTTGATCCTACACCTGAGCAGTTTGCAACCTCACATCTCATGTTTCAGATCAGAGGAGTAAATTAGTTCAAAATCGACAACTGATTGTGACAAATTACAACCTTCATTAAGGCTATAATCAAGATAGCTTTAATGGAGGTTTTTTAGTGGCTGTTTACGGAGAATATCTTTTTGCTGAAAACTTCATAGCGGGAATGGTAATTTTATCTGTTACCGGGATATGGGCAGGGAGGCGCGCGCATACAGGCTGGCTTATTACAGGGGCGCTGCTTTGCGCTGCGTATTCATTTACGATTTTTGTACCTTTTGGCATATTTGCAGAGCTTGCAATGAAAATACTGTTTTCATTTCTGATTACAGGCATTGTATTCTTTGGAAATGAGAAGATTAAGGAATGGAAGCGGCTCAAGGCTGTATATATCAGGACAGTTATAATCTTTTATACTGTCAGCTTTATGGCAGGAGGGCTTGCCTTTGCGGTACTGCTTCTTACAGACAGGCAGGGCGCTTACGGCAGCGGCGGCTTTTATATAGCGGATGCCTCGTATCTTAAAATTATGATTGCGCTGGCATTATCATATTTTATCGGCAGAGGCATATACGGATATATTTCAAGGCGTATTGCCATAGATAAAGCTGCTGTAGACGTGCAGATAAAAAACGGAGAAAAAATGTGGCAGGGCAGAGGCCTTATAGACACGGGAAACAGTCTGAAAGAGCCCATTAGCGGAAAGCCCGTTCACATAGTATCTTCGGAGGTGGCAGAGGCTGTGACGGCAGGAAGTGTGAGCTATGTGGCGATACCATACAAAAGCTTAGGCAACCCCTGCGGAATACTGAACGGATACAGGGTAGATGAGATTACGGCGGGAACAGTTAAAAGAAAAGGGGCTGTAATTGCAGTCAGCGACAGAAGATTTGAGGGAACATACGATGTTCTGCTTAATTATGAAATGATGGAGGGGTAGCAAAATGATAAGAAAACTCATACTTAAAATTCTGGAGGCAATCGGGGGCAATGTCTTTTATATCGGGGGAAACGATGTGCTGCCGCCTCCGCTTTCGCCGGAGGAGGAAAAAAAGATAATAGAGAAATTTACGGCGGGCAGTCTTGATGCAAGGAACATACTTATCGAGCACAATCTGAGGCTGGTTGTCTACATAGCGAGAAAGTTTGAAAATGCAGGGGTAAATGTCGAGGATCTGATATCAATAGGCACCATAGGACTCATAAAGGCTGTTAATACATTTAAAAGCGATAAGAATATAAAGCTGGCGACATATGCTTCAAGATGTATAGAAAACGAGATACTTATGTATCTTCGCAGAAACAACAGGATTAAAAACGAGGTTTCCTTTGACGAGCCTCTTAATATAGACTGGGACGGAAACGAGCTGCTGCTTTCGGATATACTGGGCACCGAAAACGATGAGGTCTATCATCACATAGAGGAAGAGGTCAATTACAACCTGCTGAGTTATGTTATGAAAAAGCTGTCCCCGAGAGAAAAGGTTATCATGGAGATGCGCTTCGGGCTTGTAAACGGGGAGGAGATGACGCAAAAGGAGGTTGCCGATGAGATAGGAATATCCCAGTCGTACATATCAAGGCTTGAAAAAAAGATAATAAGCAGGATGCAGAAAGAAATAAAGAAGCTGGGCTGACAAGGCTTTTAAGCAGAGCAGGCAGAGATGTCTGTTCTTTTTTTGCATTTAATTATATTTAAATAAAATTGAGTATTGACTTTAATTATATTAAAGTGTATATTTAATATAATTAAAGAATGGATTAGGAATGAAGGAGGTTGAATGGTTGTAACTTTTCAGTCAATAATAATGCTGCTGCTTTGCGCGGCGGTAATAGGGACAGTCTGGTACCTTGTCATAAAGGCAATCAGAAAAAGATAATGATTTGATTTGAAAGGAGAAATCAGGAGAAATGACTGCATATTATTACATAATTTATATAATACCGGTTTCAGCAATAGTGTTTATACTGCTTCTTGAATTTAACAAACGTAAGGCTGCAATTGCAACACTGACAGTGTTCGCGGTCATATTTATGGTGCTGGCCGTAAATGCCTCTATGTTAACACATGGTGAGAGCGGGAGGCTGATGCCAAGCCCGATGCACCTGCAGTCCGAGGATTTCAAAACTGAGGGAACCATACCCGTTGCCGAAAAAGACAGCAGGTTCTATTTCGGGCAGCTCAAGGTATATGAAAACGGCAGTATGAAATACTGCAATATGCACTTTGATAATCAGGGCAGGCTTACAGGCGATGAAAACGCTCTCAGATACAAAGAGGATATATATCGGACACTCAAAACCTTTAAACTCTACGGTGAATTCACAGGAAGCAGCCTGAGCTATGAGCGTATTGAAAAACTGCAGGCAGACGAGGCAAGGCAGAAAGAGAGAATAGAAAGCTTTTTCAGTGTGAAGATGTTTGTCTTATTGATTATTATGCTTGCAGCAGCGGTGCTTGCTCACCTTGCCATATACTATTATATGGTTGTGGTTAAAAGGAAAAAGAGCATAAGCAGTATGCGCGCTATGGATTTGTAGGAGGTAGGATTAATGACTATAGAAGTAGTTCCTGAATGGATGGTAAATTTAGAAGATGAAGATGTGAAATTCATAAAAAATTTCATTCTGTCATCAGGCTCGCTAAAGGAGATAGCCAAGGAATACGGGGTTACATACCCAACTGTAAGACTTCGCCTTGACAGGCTTATACAGAGCATAGAAATGAGTGAGAGCAGGGAGCAGGACCATTACGTATCTCTTGTGAAGCGGCTTGCCATAAATGACAAGATAGACTTTGAAACAGCCAAGATACTTATTTCGGAATACAGAAAAGAGGTGGAAGGCAAATGACAGAGAGCTTTGCAGAAACTTTAATAATGATTATTGCAGTTCTTATAATTATTGCGATAGTGTTTGTGATAATACTGGCAGAGAAAAAGCTGGCGCTCAAAAAAAGCAGGATACCCGGACTTGTGATACCGGTTGGAGTCCTTGTTATAGCGATTGTACTGGGAATTTGTCTGAACTGGCAGTATGCAGGCTGCAAAATTAAAACCATTACACAGACGACATCTGACGGATATGAAATGAGCCTGAAGCTCCGCCTTGACAGACAGGGAGAAGTTGTTGATTACAACGGAATAGAGGTCAGAAATGCTGACGGCGTGCTGATTGACAGAGTGGATTTTGATCCTGATCCCAGTATGGAAGATGATGATGACTGTCCGGTCAGCGGTATACCCGACAGATATTATTACAATAAATATGCAGAGAAAATGATAGACGGAATTGATTTCGGCATTTCAACGGGCAGGCTGTCACTGGACGACAGCATAAACAGGATATATTATACAAAGCATATGTTTACGGAAAAAAATCCCATTCTGTCGCTTGCACAGATGGCACTGATACTTGTGAGTATACCGACAGGAATTATATATGCGGCGGCAAGGCTGGCAGGCTCGGGCAAAAGACGCAAAGACAATATGAATAATATGAAGCTTATGGATCTTTAATTTAACAGTAGTGATAAAAGAGGGGGTTAAGACAAATGACACAGACGGTAATGTCGATAATACAGCTTTCATCATCTGCGGCAGTGATTGCAGCAGCAGTTATAGCGGTGAGAATAATAATTAAAAGGAAATCATAGGTTTTGAATTTAAACCCTCTTGCGGCTCAAAAGGGGGAATGGTATTATAATATAAAAAAGAATTACAGGCTCTACAGGGTATATTAATGTGATAAAGGAGGGCGCTATGAAAAAATTATTATACGGTATTGGATTTGTTGTATTGTCGCTGATTGTTTCATGTCTTGCAGGACAGATATTCTGTATACTGTTTGGCTCAACGGATATTATTATGGCAACAGGTAATATAATAGGGTTTATGATGCCGGCGGCATTTGTGGTACCTGCCATATATCTTAATGTCGCAGAGCGGAAATAATTAAAAAATCCTTGAATATTGATGCAGTTTCTACTGCTTTATTGCATAATTAGAGTATATTATACAGGTAAAACATATATTGTGATGTCTGTATAATATTTTTTTGCATATATTTTGTGGTTATACACGAAATACTATTGCATAATCTGAATAATTGGTGTATAATAATTTGCGTATTTGAATAAATATGCAGATAACTGTATAAAAAGAAAGGGGCCAGAAATGTACAACGTATTTATTGATGGAGCAGAAGGCACTACAGGACTTAAAATCCACGAATACTTTAAAAAGAGAGATGATATAAACATCATTAGAATAGATGAAGCAAAGCGAAAAGATTTAGATGAAAGACTTGCAATGATAAAAAAAGCGGACATATCGTTTTTATGCCTGCCCGATGCGGCATCATCGGAAATCGCTGCGGCAGCGCCTGCGGAATGCAGGATACTGGACACCTCAACAGCCCACAGAACAAACGACGACTGGGTATACGGCATGCCGGAGCTTTCAAAGGGACAAAGACAGAAGATAAAAGAAAGCAACAGAGTTGCAGTTCCCGGCTGTCACGCCACAGGAGCAATACTGATAATAAGACCGCTGCTTGAGGCGGGATATATAAATGCGGATTATCCGTTTTCTGTATTCTCACTTACAGGCTACAGCGGCGGCGGCAAAAAAATGATAGCAGACTACGAAAGCTGCAGGCAGGTCAGAAGCCCGGGACAGTATGCAATAACCCAGAAGCACAAGCACCTGCCGGAAATTATGAAAGCTACAGGACTTGAAACCAGACCGTCGTTTATGCCGGTTGTGGGACACTTCTTCAGCGGCATGGAGGTTACGGTGCCGCTTTCGGGAGGATTTCTCAAAAGGGAAATATCCTCGGTTAAGGAGCTTACTGATATGTATAGAGAATACTATGAGGGAAACCCTATGGTAAGCGTTAAAGATACAACAGGTGATAACGGCTTTATATATTCAGACCGCCTTGCAGGCAGCAACCGCCTTGAAATATCGGTTGAGGGAAGCGAGGAAAACCCGCTTATAGTTGCAACCTATGACAACTTAGGCAAGGGTGCCAGCGGAGCCGCTGTGCAGAATATGAACATAATGCTTGGAATAGATGAAACGAAAGGACTTATATAAATGAGTGATATTAAATATATAGACGGCGGAGTATGCAGTGCCAAGGGATTTAAGGCAGCGGGCACAGTTGCAGGCTTTCGCAAAAACAAAACAAAAAAAGACCTCTGCCTCATAGTCAGCGACTGTATGTGCAGCGCTGCGGCAGTATATACGACAAATAAGGTAAAGGGCGCTCCTATAGCTGTTACCAAAGCTCACATAGCAGACGGCAAAGCTCAGGCAGTTATATGCAACAGCGGCAATGCCAACACCTGTGCGCCGGGAGGAGTCGAGGTTGCAGAGGAAACATGCAGACTTGCGGCAAAGGCGCTTGACCTGAAGCCGGAGGACATAGCTGTATGTTCAACGGGAGTAATCGGCGAGAAGCTGAAGCTGGAGCCTTTTGAAAACGGAATACCTGTACTTGCGCAGGCTCTTTCCTATGACGGCTCTGATGATGCGGCTGCCGCTATAATGACTACGGACACAATACCGAAATCAGTGGCGGTGGAATTTACAATTGACGGCAAAAAATGCACAATAGGCGGAATTGCCAAGGGCAGCGGTATGATTAATCCCAATATGGCAACAATGCTTTCATTTATAACCTCTGATGTAAATATATCACCTGCCATGCTTCAGAAAGCATTAAGCAGTGATATCAAAACAAGCTTTAATCAGATATGCGTTGACGGAGATACTTCCACCAACGATACAGTAATAATTATGGCAAATGCAATGGCTAAAAACAGCCCTATAGAAAGCGAGGGCGAAGCCTTTGATATATTCTGCGAAGCGCTTTCAAAGGTTACTGTGTACCTTTCAAAGAAAATGGCAAGAGACGGAGAGGGAGCAACAAAGCTTATAGAATGTAACGTTACAGGCGCATCTGATGAATATACAGCGCAGAAGATAAGCAAATCCGTTATATCATCAGACCTTTTCAAGGCTGCAATGTTTGGCGCGGATGCAAACTGGGGCAGGGTGCTGTGCGCAATAGGATATACCGAGGGCGATTTTGCGGTTGACAACATAGATGTGACAATGAGCTCGGCAAAGGGCTCCGTAACCGTATGCAAAGCATCAGAGGCTGCGGAATACAGCGAGGATAAGGCTACAGAGATTTTATCCGAGGAGGAGCTTGTAATAGATATAAATATGAATCAGGGAGAGGCTGCCGCTTCTGCGTGGGGCTGCGACCTGACCTATGATTATGTTAAAATAAACGGCTCATACAGAAGCTAAGGGGGAATTAAGATTATGGTAAAACAGAAATATCTGGATAAAGCGGAGATACTGATAGAGGCGCTACCGTATATACAGCGTTTCAGCGGCAAAATAATCGTTATCAAGTACGGCGGAAGCGCAATGCTTGATGATGAGCTTAAAATGAAAGTTATTAAAGACGCCGTACTTCTGAAGCTGGTAGGCTTCAAGCCTGTCATAGTTCACGGCGGCGGCAAGGAAATAAACAGATGGGTTGACAAGGTAGGCATGGAGCATGAATTCATAGACGGTTTCAGAGTGACTGACGGTGACACTATGGAGCTGGTTGAAATGGTGCTTTCAAAGGTGAACAAGGACCTTGTGGCAAAGGTGCAGTCTCTGGGCGTTAATGCGGCAGGTATAAGCGGCAAGGACGGCGGACTCATCAAGGTAAAAAAGAAAATGCCCGAAGGCAAGGATATAGGCTTTGTAGGCGATATAGTAAGCGTTGACACAAAGCTGGTGGAGGATCTTATCGAAAAGGACTTTCTCCCGGTTATATTCCCGCTGGGAATGGACGATGAATTTAATACCTACAATGTAAACGCAGATGAAGCGGCGGCGGCGATAGCTACGGGACTTCATGCCGAAAAGCTTGTTTATCTTTCGGATGTTGAGGGTGTCAGAGAAGACCCTGATGATCCTGAATCCGTACTTTCGGAGCTGTTTGTTCACGAAGCGGAGGAGCTGATAGAAAAAGGCGTTATATCCGGCGGTATGCTTCCTAAGATACAAAACTGCATTGATGCGCTCAAGGGCGGCATTACAAGAATACATATAATGGACGGAAGAATTCCGCACAGTCTGCTTCTGGAGATATTCACAAACAAGGGTATAGGTACAGCGATATTAAGTGATGAAGAGGAGAAATACTGGGATGGAAAGCATTGATATCAAAAAAACCGACAAAGAAAAAATAGTAAACACATATGCCAGATATGACCTTGCGGTAAAGCAGGGAAAGGGCGCGGTGTGCACATCATATGACGGCAAAGAATATATAGATTTCACATCGGGAATAGGAGTAAACTCTCTGGGCTTTTGCGATGACGGCTGGGTAAAGGCGGTAACAGAGCAGCTTAATAAGCTGCAGCACATTTCAAACCTATTTTATACAGAGCCGCAGGTTAAGGCGGCAGAGCTTCTGACAGCAAAGACGGGAATGTCTAAGGTGTTCTTCGGAAACTCCGGCGCGGAGGCAAACGAGGCGGCAATCAAAACTGCCAGAAAATACGGAAGCAAAGTCAAGGGCAACAGCCTTAATAAAATAGTAACTCTTGTCAATTCATTTCACGGCAGGACAATGGCAACTATAACGGCTACGGGGCAGGATCATTATCATCAGTATTTCACGCCGTTTGTAGAGGGCTTTGCTTACTGCGAACCTGATAATATACAGCAGCTTGAGGAACTGGTTGACGATAATACCTGCGCTGTTATGCTTGAGATGATACAGGGAGAGGGCGGAGTTATTGCTCTTTCGGAGGAGTTTGTAAAGGCTGCGGAGAAGCTGTGCAGACAAAAGGACATCCTCCTTATAATCGACGAGGTGCAGACAGGAGTCGGAAGAACCGGCAGGATGTTCTGCTATGAGCATTATGGAATTAAACCAGATATGGTTACCTTTGCAAAGGGTATAGGCGGAGGACTTCCTGTAGGCGGAGTCATATTCGGCGAGAAGTGCTGCGATGTGCTGGAGCCGGGAGATCACGGAACCACCTACGGCGGAAACCCTGTCGTATGCGCAGGCGTTGTTGAGGTGCTTTCAAGGGTTGACAGCGAATTTCTTGAGGCTGTGACAGCCAAGGGAGAATATATCAGAGCGGCGCTTGCAGATATTCCGCAGATTGAGGAAATTACAGGCAAGGGTCTTATGATGGGACTTAAACTCAAAGACAAAAAAGCCTCTGATGCAGTATCGCAGGCTATGAGTGAGGGACTGCTGCTGCTTACGGCAAAGGACAGAGTAAGACTGCTGCCGCCGCTTACAATCACCTATGAGGAAATAGACAGAGGACTTGAAATTTTAAAGAAAATATTATAGTTTTTTTGTGGAGATGGTGTAACATCTCCGCTTTTTTTGCCGTAACTATTGACATTTGCGGTGGAAAATGATAGCATACGATAATAGTTAGAATAACTAACTATTGTTATAGCTAAAGATTAGTAAATCTAATCAATAATTAAAAAGGAAGGTACAAAAACAATGTTATATGATCAGATTGCAGAAATCGTAGCAGAACACTTAGATTGCGAAGTTTCAACTATCAAAAAGGATTCAAAATTTGAAGATCTGGGAATCGATTCACTCGATGCAGTTGAATTAGTTATGAAATTAGAAGAAGGTCTTGGAATTCAGCTTGACCTGGACAGAAACCTCAACACAATCGAAGACCTTGTAAACTTTGTTGAAGAAAAGGCAGCAAAATAATGAAAAAAGGAACACTTGAAAATCTTGTCGGAATAGAATATCCGATTTTTCAGGGCGGTATGGCGTGGATTGCAGATGCAAAGCTTGCAGCTGCAGTCTCCAACGCCGGAGGTCTTGGAATCATCGCAGCAGGAAATGCTGACGGTGACTATGTAAGAACACAGATAAAAGAAGCAAAGAAGCTTACAGATAAACCATTCGGACTTAACATTATGCTTTTAAGCCCGTTTGCAGACGACATTGCCGATATAGCAGTGGAAGAGGGCGTGGCTGTAATTACAACAGGCGCGGGAAACCCTACAAAATACATGAAGAAGTGGAACGAAGCAGGAATTAAAGTTATCCCTGTGGTTCCGTCTGTCACTTTTGCCAAGCTTGCCGAAAGAAGCGGCGCTGCGGCAGTAATCGCAGAAGGCGGAGAAAGCGGCGGACACATAGGAGAGCTTGCAACAATGACACTGGTGCCGCAGGTATGCGATGCAGTATCAATCCCTGTAATCGCGGCAGGCGGTATAGCAGACGGCAGAGGAGTTGCAGCGGCACTTGCACTCGGTGCTTGCGGAGTACAGATAGGAACAAGATTTCTTACTGCATACGAATGCTGCGTGCATGAGAACTACAAAAACAAAGTTCTCAAGGCAAACGACACAGCTACAGTAGTTACAGGCAGAAGACTGGGTCACCCTGTAAGAAGCATCAAGAACCCGTTCTCAAGAGATTATCAGAAAGTTGAATATACTGATATATCCGATGAGGAACTCGAAAACAAAGCAGCAGGCGCACTCAGAAAGGCTGTAGTTGACGGAGATGAGAAAAACGGCTGCTTCCTTTCGGGACAGATTGCAGGTCTTGTTACTAAAGAAGAATCATGTGAAGATATCATCAAAGATCTTATGAGTGACACAGAAAGAATTCTGGAGGATTTAACTAAATGGGTAAAATAGGATTTGTTTTTGCAGGTCAGGGGGCACAGTACACCGGAATGGGTGAAAGCCTTTCAAAATGCAGCAGCGCTGCGGCGGAGCTTTTCAAAAAAATCGACAGTGTTAGACCTGAAACCTCAAAACAGTGCTTTGAGGCAGATGCAGAGCAGCTTATGAAAACCGATGTTACGCAGCCTTGTGTATATGCGGTTGATTTAGCGTGCGCATATGCTCTCAAAGAAAGAGGCATTATGGCAGATGCAGTTGCAGGCTATTCACTGGGAGAGCTTGCCGCACTTACATTTGCAGGCTCACTTACACCTGAAGAGGGCGTCAGACTTGTAGCTGCAAGAGGAGCTGCAATGCAGAGAGCCTCAGAGCTTCAGGAAACAGGCATGATGGCTGTTTTAAAGCTTGATGACGACAGAATAAATCAGCTTGCATCAAAATATGATAACGTGTATCCTGTAAACTTCAACTGCAAGGGACAGGTATCGGTTGCAGGATTAAAAGATCAGCTTGCACAGTTCGGACAGGACGTAAAAGAAAACGGAGGACTTGTCCGCATTCTTGAAGTTGCGGGAGGATTTCATTCACCGTTTATGCAGAGCGCGGCCACAGAGCTAAAGGACATATTCGAACAGGCTTCCGTGGCAGAAGCGCAGATACCTGTATATGCAAACTGCACAGGCGAGAAATATCAGGGCAGCTACACTGATACAATGCTCAGACAGATAGTAAGCCCTATACTGTGGCAGAAATCAATAGAAAATATGATAGCAGACGGCGTAGATACATTCATAGAGGTTGGTCCGGGAAGCAGACTGACCAAAATGATAACAAGAATATCAAAGGATATAACTATGCTTAATGTTGAAAACGAGGAAACTCTTGAGCTTGCAGTAAAAACAGCAGGAGGACAGAAATGATTTTAAAAGATAAGAAAGCCTTAATCACAGGAGGCAGTCAGGGAATAGGCAAGGCAGCTGCACTTAAACTGGCATCAGAGGGTGCCGACATCGCAATCATACATATGGGAAGCGAAGAAGATGCAAAGGCTGTATGTGAAGAAATAAAAGCAATGGGCAGACAGGCGATTGCCTACAGAGCGGACGTTGCTGATTTTGCGGGAAGCAAGGAAATTGTTTCTGAAATAGCAAAGGAATTCGGCAGAGTGGATATTCTTGTCAACTGCGCAGGCATTACAAGAGACGGCCTTATTGCTATGATGAAAGAAGAAAATTTTGATGCCGTAATAGGTGTAAACCTCAAGGGCACATTCAATATGATAAAGCACTGTATGCCTTATTTCATCAAACAGAGAAGCGGCAAGATAGTAAACGTATCTTCAGTTTCAGGAATTATGGGAAATGCCGGACAGGCAAACTACAGTGCATCAAAGGCAGGAGTTATAGGTCTTACCAAGTCAACAGCCAAGGAGCTTGCATCAAGAGGTGTATGCTGCAACGCTATTGCACCGGGATTTATTGCGACAGATATGACTGCAAATCTTGCAGACAATCCGCTAATCGCACAGATACCTATGAAGAGAATGGGAACAGCAGAGGAAGCTGCAAACCTTATATTCTTCCTGTCATCACCGCTTTCAGATTACATCACAGGCGAAGTAATCAAAATCGACGGCGGAATAGCCATGTAGGAGTAGAGCAATGAATAGAAGAGTAGTAGTTACAGGACTTGGAATAGTAAGCCCTCTGGGAAGTGACGTTGATACTTTCTGGAGCAACCTCAAGGCAGGTAAGAACGGCATAGGACAGATTACCAAGTTCGATACATCAGAATATGCAGTGCATATAGGTGCAGAGGTCAAGGGCTTCGATGTGCTTGACTATATGTCAAAGCCGGAATCAAGAAGAAGTGACCTTAACGTGCAGTATGCTGTAGGCGCAGCAGTTCAGGCTGTTACAGATTCAGGTATTGAGGGCAGCTTTGATCCCGAAAGAGCCGGAGTGTATTTCGGATCGGGTATAGGTGGCATAGGTACATTTGAAGATGTTTTTGAAAAGCTGCTTACCAAAGGTCCGAGATATGTATCACCGTATTTCATACCTATGATGATACCTAATATGGCCGCAGGAACCATAGCAATCAGGTACGGCTGCAGAGGACCTGCGCTTCCGTCTGTAAGCGCGTGCGCATCGGGCACTAATGCCATAGGAGAAGCATTGAGAGCAATCCGTCACGGATACACAGATGTTATGATTACAGGCGGTACTGAGGCTACAATCACAAGATCCAGCCTTGCAGGCTTTATCAATATGCAGGCTCTGAATGTGACTGATGATATAAATCACGCATCGCTGCCGTTTGATGCGAGAAGAGCAGGTTTTGTAATGGGAGAGGGCGCAGGCGCGCTTGTACTAGAAAGCTATGAGCACGCCAAGGCAAGAGGCGCCAGAATATATGCAGAGCTTTGCGGATACGGCTCAACCTGTGACGCATATCATATGACGGCTCCGGATCCGGAAGCTGTAGGCGGTACTGCGGCAATCAGAGACGCATATGCCGAAAGCGGCGAGTGCGCTCCCGAAAAAATATACATCAATGCGCACGGCACAGGAACTCCTCTGAATGACAAAGCAGAGACTAAAGCCATCAAAAAAGTATTCGGTGATGATGCCGCAAAGATAAAGATAAGCTCAACCAAGTCAATGACAGGCCATATGCTTGGCGCGGCAGGCGCGGCAGAGGCTGTAGTCTGCGTAAAAGCGCTTCAGGAGGGAATAATCCCGCCGACTATCGGACTTGAAGAACCGGATCCTGAATGTGATCTTAACTATACACCATTAAAGGCGCAGGAGGCAGACATTGAGCTTGCTCTGTCAACCTCACTGGGATTTGGCGGACATAACGCATGCATAGCCTTTAAGAAGGGAGAATAATCGATGAACAAAGAAGAATTAATGCAGATACTTCCTCACAGAGATAATATGCTTCTTGTAGAAGAGGGATATGTTGAAGACGAGAAATCACACGGTAAATATCACGTAAGAGGCGATGAATGGTTTCTTCAGGGACATTTCCCGGGAAAACCTGTAGTTCCCGGCGTTATACTCTGTGAAATGCTGGCGCAGTCATGCTGCGTGCTGCTTTCAGATGCAATGGAAGAGGGAATGACTCCGTTCTTCACAGGACTTAAAGAAGTAAGATTTAAGACACCTGTACTTCCGGGAGATACATTTGAATCAGAATGTGAAATCACAAATAAAAAACCTCCTTTCTATTTCGCAAAGGGCAAGGGCTTTGTAAACGGCAAGCTTGCAGTTAAGGCAGAGTTCTCATTTGCACTTATCAAAGAGGAAAAATAGCGATGAAAGACAGACTTGTAATAACAGGTATGGGAGCGGTAACGCCTATAGGGATTGGCGTATCGGAATACTGGAACAACCTGATAGACGGTAAAAGCGGTATAGGTGAAATCGAGGGAATAAACACAGAGCATATGGCAGTAAAAATTGCGGCTCAGGCAAGAGAGTTTAATCCGTCGGATTTTATGCCGCGCAAAAAAGCAGGAGAGATGGACCGATTTATGCAGATGGCATTTGCTGCAGCAGATGAAGCCATTAAATCCAGCGGAATCGAAATCGACCCGTTCAGAACAGGCATAACCGTAGGAACTGCTCTTGATGGCTTCTGCACCATAACATCAACGCAGAAGAAATATGAAACCTCATCAATCAAAAAGGTGACGCCGAGATTTCTTGCAAAGGCTCTTGGTAACATATGCGGCTGTCATATAGCTATGGCCAATGATATCAAGGGACCGTCAATGACTGTCAATACTGCCTGCGCGTCAGGCGGAGATGCTATAGCCCTTGCGGCAATGATGCTTATAACGGGGCAGGCCGATGCAATAATAGCTGTAGGCGGTGAATGCGCGGTAGACGAGGTGCTGGCACAGAGTCTTATCTCGGCGCAGGCGCTTTCGACAACAGGCAGCAGACCCTTTGACAAATCCAGAGACGGCTTTGTAATAGGCGAGGGCGGCGGAGCTGTTGTAATAGAAACAGAAGCTCACGCGCTTGCAAGAGGCGCTGATATACTTGCAGTTCTTGCAGGCTGGGGCAACAACAATGACGCATACCATGAGGTATCGCCAAGACCTGACGGCGAGGGCGAGATGAGATGTATGAGGCAGGCTATCGAAACAGCAGGCATTACAGCTTCCGATATCGGATATATCAACGCCCACGGCACGGCAACAATCAAAGGCGATGAAGCAGAGGTGCTGTCGGTAAAAGAAATGTTCGGCAGGGATGTAATCGTAGGCTCAACCAAGGGCGCTACAGGACATATGATGGGAGCAGGCGGCATTACAGAGGTTATAACCTGTGTTAAAGCCATTGAAACAGGAATTATACCTCCGACTCTTAACCTCAAAGACCCTATGTCAGAGGACATATGCTTTGCATGTGAAACTCCGGTTAAAGCGGATATCGAATATGCAATGTCAAACGCTTTCGGCTTTGGCGGACAGAATTCCAGCATAATAGTCGGAAAATACAAATAGAATATATGACGAATACTGACCTTCGAAAGATAATATATTTAAATATATTATTTTCGGAGGTTTTTTATATGGCAGGAAGAGGAACTTTTGTAGCGCAGATTTCTGCTGCAAATATGACTATACCAATAGAAGGCGCCTCTGTAACCATTACAGAGGCAAACATGCAGGTTCCGCAGCTCATATCCTTTCAGGAAACCGATATGAACGGAAGAACCGCTCCCATAGGCTTTGACACGCCCGATATATCATTATCCGAAACACCGGGAAACCCAAAGCCCTTTGCAGTTATAAACGTACAGGTGGATATGCCCCTTTACCATACCGTACTTATTAAAAATGTTCAGGTGTTTCCTGACAGAGAAAGTCTGCAGCAGGTTGAGATGATACCTGTGGCAGAGCACGCAGGATTTGAAGAACAGTACCGCGTCATAACCTATGATGTGACGCCGCAGGATTTATAGGGGAGGTGAGATTTTGGCAGTAAGAACACCCTACATACCCGAAAAAATAACTGTGCATCTCGGAGCTCCCGCGTCAAATGCGGAGAATGTGACAGTGCCTTTTGCAGACTACATCAAAAACGTTGCATCATCTGAAATATATCCCTCGTGGAACGAATCGGCCGTCAGAGCCAATATATATGCGCAGATTTCATATGCGTTAAACCGCGTGTATCTTGAATATTACAGGAGCAGAGGCTATAACTTTGATATAACCAATTCGACGGCAATAGACCAGAGCTTTGTAAACGGCAGAAACATATTTGATAATATAGACAGGATAGTGAGTGAGATTTTCAATATATATATCAGACGGGAGGAAAACCTTGAGCCTCTGGCTGCAAAATACTGCAACGGCACCACCACAACCTGCGAGGGTCTTTCCCAGTGGGGAAGTCAGGGGCTGGCAGAGCAGGGCTACGGTCCTTTTGATATCCTGCAGTACTATTACGGCAGTGATATTGTACTTGATGACAGCGCGCCCATACAGAATGCAAACGAGTCATATCCGGGAAGCCCGCTGAGGCTTGGCGGTGCAGGCGGCAGCGTCAAAACCATACAGACAGAGCTTAACAGAATATCTCAGAACTATCCTCTCATAGGCAAAATAAATCCGGTAAACGGTGTGTTTGATGAAACCACCGAATCGGCGGTAAAGACGTTCCAGGGGATTTTCAATTTACAGGTAGACGGAATTGTAGGCAAGGCGACATGGTATAAGCTGGTTAATATATATGTGGGAGTAGCGAGGCTCTCAGAGCTTAATGCAGAGGGAATACGATTTTTCCTCTATTCTCTGGAGTATCCGGAGCAGACGGGAGTAAGCGCTTTCGCAGAAGACGGCGCGCTGCCTGAAACAGGAAACATAGACGAAGGCAGCAAAGGGCAGGACGTGGAAATTGTGCAGTATTTCCTGTCTGTGATAGGCACTTTCTATGACACCGTACCCGTAATAGCTGTAACAGGACATTACGGTAGTGAAACCGTAAATGCTGTAAAGGAATTTCAGAAAACATTCAGGCTGCCCGAAACGGGAGAGGTGGACGCAGAAACCTGGAATATGATGTATAACGCATTCAGAGGCATAGCAGATGCCGTATTTATAAAGAACGAGATATTTGCAATAGATGTAATGCCTTTTGGAGGCACAGTGCTTGAGCTGGGTTCTGCGGGCGATGAGGTTACGGAGCTTCAGGAATACCTGACTGCAATATCAATGCAGTATCTGCAAATTACACCTCTTAATATCACAGGATATTTCGGAGGTCAGACAGAGAATGCAGTTAAGGAATACCAGCGGCTGTTTGAGCTGGAGGTGACGGGTAAGGTGGCGCAGGCGGACTGGAACTCAATAATAAATACATACAAAAATGTTGTATCTGCGGGAACCTCAAGACCGGTCCAGTTCCCGGGCAAAACACTTAGCTTTGGAGATACAGATGCGGAGGTGAGAAGCTGATGATGCCTGACAGCTTATTTGTGGGGCAGCCTATAAGGAATGCCCAGTGCTATCTCAGAAGAATAGCCTATGAATACAAGGAAATACCGCTGGTGGTGCCTGACGGCATATTCGGTCAGCAGACCAGAAGAAGCGTTGCGGCGTTTCAGAAGAAATATTCAATGCCACAGACAGGAACGATAGATAGTGATACGTGGGATAAAATACTTGCAGTATATACCGAGATTGTTGAGCGTAATATGCTGCCCAATCAGGTAAGAGTGTTTTTTCACCCGCATATGAAAATACTGCCCGGTGAAAGCAATGATTACCTTTATCCGATGCAGTCTGTGATGCTGCTTCTGTCAAAGTGGTTTGGCAATCTGGGAACACTTGAGATTACAGGTGAGAATGACAGTCAGACAACCGCAATGGTTAAAAAACTGCAGCAGATTTTCAGAATGGAAGAGGACGGAATAATCGACAAGAGGTTCTGGAATAAGCTTGCGGGGCTGTATGAAATACATATAGGAATAAGCAGGTAAATACAGAAAAGAGGTGCTGTCTAAGTATCTCTTTTTTGGTGCGAGTGATATATATAATGTATCGAAAGACAGAGAAAAACTTTTGCCGGTTTAAAATCTTGTTTTTTGTCAAGAGGGGCGCTGTTATATATTAAAGCAACTGAATAAAGGTATTATTAAAACAATCTGCCGGACAAGGTGGATTGTCTTTTTTATGCAGTGACATTATTGTTTTTTGGATAATAAATTGATAAAATAACAATGTATGTTTAAACCCGTTATTTAAAAATTTTAATTTTAAAATGTGTAAAAAAAAATCCGGCAGAATTATAGCCATATTAAACAGATGTATATATGTAATATTTGTAATTGCAGAGATTATTGCAGTGCTTTGCGCTGCTTTGGGAATAATATCACTGGCATATAAATTGATTATGTCCCGGAGTCTGCTTTTTTTGTATGGATTAAAGGGCGATATATTTGTGATAGCTGTTATAGTTATGATTGTATCGGCGGCCTTGTCAAATCTAATTGATAAGAAATATGACATATGAAATAAATTATTGATGAAATTTATGGGAGCAGCGAAAGGAGATTAGTTTGAAAAGGGGATTATCACTGTTTATATCAGTTATTATGGTTTTGACTTTAGTACCCTCATATGTTTTTGCGGAAGGAGACTATGGGGATTTTGACCAGAGAGAAGAATTCATTTCACCGGGAGAGAGTACAGAGGGACCGCCGAGGGAGCCGGAGGAGAAGCTGTGCAGAGTAACACTTTCAGGAAGTGAAAGCATATCAGTAACACTGAATACTGAATATGACGGTTCTGGCAAGGAGCTTATACCTGATGAAACAGGAGAATATGCACTCGCAAAGGGAATTTACAGCTACTGTATCGAAAGTGAGGGATATTACAAGCTGAGAAAAATATTCATCATAACCGATGAGGATATAGCTGCAGGCAGCAAGGTGATTGCGATTAAGCCCAAGAGAATTACAGGTCAGGGTTATGAGCCTTATCTGAGCATATATTCGTGGAATGATGAAATCGAAAACAGTCTGTTTTCCTTATCCGGACTGAAAGGCTATTCACAGGTTTATACACCTGCCTTTTATTCGGGAAAGAGAGGCCAGCAGGTTACAACAGCCTCTGAGAGAAATTCCTATGTAAGCAGGATGGCTGCATCATCTTCATATATGTATGTATATTATCTTGATGAAACACACAAAATTCCCGTAGTATTTTTTACGACTTCAAATCTCTCGGGAATTTCAGATATACGGGAAGCTGCAAGGAAAATGGCTTTAAACGGTAAGACGACGGTTTTTTATCAGGCACAGATGCATGGCAACGAACCTGCAGCGGGAGAGGGCGCTCTGGCTGTCATATCCTCTCTTACGGGAAGCTACGGACATAAACTGGCATCAGAGCTTAACATGTATATAATTCCATGTATGAACCCGGATGCGTCAGAACAGTTCAGAAGAAGCGCAGCAGGCGGCAGAAATTTAAACAGAGACAGTCTGTATCTGGAAAGCAGCGAGATTATAGATGTGCATAACCTGTATAATATTATTATGCCTGAGGTCGTAATAGACGGACATGAGTGTTCCAGAGGAATGAACATTTCCAATGAGGGTGTCATAGAATTTCTTGACGACATAAAAATATCCGCAGCCTGCAATCTTAATACAGACAGCCGTATAAACAGCGAGGCGCAGGACATGACTGATTATGCCATTGAGCAGTGTAGCAGAGCGGGGCTTAGGGCATACGACTACGGCGCAAGCGTCAACAATACTATTTCCAGAGTCTATTACGGGCTGTACGGAAGCTGTTCTGTGCTTGTGGAGAGTACAGGAATAGCCATAGGCAAAGACCACTTTGAGCGCAGAGTTTTTTCGCAGCATACGGCGGTGAAAGCTCTGCTTGACAGAGTATATGAAAATGCAGACAGTATAAAGGATATGGTTTCCTCTGCAAGAAGCAGCATCATAGCCAAAGGAGCGAAGTTTGACAGCAGCAACAGATTTGTCTTAAAGCACGGTATGTCATACAAAAACGGATACACCCTGCCAAGACCGAGTTTTAATATAGACGGAACTATAGCGGACGCTGCAAAAACCGATACCTATTATAAATATGATACTGCGCTTAAAAGCCGCGCGCTTCCGACGGCATATATAATTCCAAAGACAGCCTCGAAAGCAGCAGGCGCTGTCAGAAAGCTTGAGCAAAACGGCATTTCATATTTTGAGATAGCACCCGGTTCAAGGCTTACCGCAAGGCAGTTTTCCGGTACTGCCTCCAAAACAGTGCTCAAAGATGCCGCTGCCGTAACATTCTCGAAGGGAGCCTATGTAATACCTATGAATCAGGCGGGAGCCAAGGTGATAGCCGCCTGTCTTGAGCCTGATGTCAAAGATACAGCGGGATACAAAGGCTCATTTGTACAGTCGGGACTTATTAAAATCAGCAATATATACAGGTTTACCGGGAGCAATCCATCTGTAAATATGGACAGGTATATAACAAAAGGCAAACAGGTAATAACTGCCGAAATCGAAAACAGCAGCAGCTTTAAGCTAAGCGATAAGGAATTTGATATCAATGCTTCCTGTCGGTACGGAGAATTATCCTATGAGTCGGACAATGAGAGTGTTGTTTCCATAGACTGCAATGGACATGCAGTGATTAACGGAGCTGGCAGGGCAAAGATAAAGGTTACTGCGCCTGCGATATATAACTATGCAAAGACAGTAAAAACCTTTAACATTACCGTCAGACCTGATACTGTTAAGATTTCATCTATTACAGACACAGCAAAGACTGCTGCCGTTTCATGGAAACGGGATGCAGAAGCTGCGGGATATCAGATAAGATATTCCATAAAATCAAATATGAAAAACAGCGGGGTTTGCAGTGTTAGAAAGAGTCTTACAAAGAAAAAGCTGAGAGGATTAAAATCCAATACGAAATACTATGTTCAGATGAGGTCCTATGTGAAAACAGATGACGGCAGTAAAATCTACAGCTCGTGGTCAGACAAAAAGAATATTAAAACCAAAAAAGTCAAAACAGCAAAGAAAAAATCATAATAATCAGGCTTCCCAAAATGTAAATCCGGGAAGCCTTTAAAATGCTATTTTTTGAGAGTAAGCTTCATAAGCTCAGGTCTGAAAAGTCTTTCGTCCATAGTTTTAAGTTCGGGCGATATTACAGGTCTGAACTCCATTTTCGCAAAAATATCCTTTTCGATATCTATGCCGGGAGCTGTTTCAATCAGCGTCAGCCCCTGCTCTGTGAGGGTAAACACTGCGCGCTCTGTAATATAGAAGACTTTCTGTGTGCCTTTTTCAAGAGAATATCTGCCCGAAAAGGTGATATGGTCAACATCTTTTTTGAACTTGATATGAGGTCCGTCCTGAACTATATTGAGCCTGCCGTTTTCAACCCGTATATCTTTTTTGCCAGCAGTAAATGTGCCTAGGAAGCATACGGTTTTTGCGCCCTGGGTGATATTTATAAAGCCGCCGGGGCCTGTAACCTTGCCGGCAAATCTTGAAACATTGACATTACCGTGCATATCTATTTCGGCTGCACCAACGCAGGCAAAATCTATACCGCCGCCGTCATACAAATCAAAAATATCAGGCTGCTTTAGTATTGCAGTCGGGTTATATGCGGCCCCTGTTGCAATTCCGGGAGCGGGAACACCTCCGATGACTCCGGACTCGATGCTTGAGGAAACCTGCTGTATCAGACCCTCTTCATTGAGCACGCCTGATACGTCCATTGAAATACCTATGCCTAAATTGATAAAGTCATTTTCGTGAAGCTCAAATATGCTTCTCCTGCATATGATCTTGTCAGCGCAAAGGGGCATTGCCTTGATGCTTTCAAAAGGAATTCTCTCGTGGCCGCTCCATGACGGAACCGGTTTGCAGTCGCCTATGAAATGCTGACCTGTATTTTCGGGTCTGCCCACGATTACATAATCCACAAGCGAAGCGGGAAGCTTTATCTTCTGTGGGTGCAGAGAGCCAGCCTCCACCATTTCATCAACCTGTACCATAACTGTGCCGCCCGAGTTTTTGGCCGCCGCGGCCATTTCGTATTGCTCTATATGAAGCGCCTCGTTTTCCAGTGATATGTTTCCGTCAGCATCGGCAATGCTGCCCTTGACAATAGCCACATCAAGAGGAAAAGCAGGGTAGAACAGATAATCCTCTCCCGCAAGTTTGACAAGGCTTACAACCTCATCTCCGCTGTCATATGCAGCCTTGTTTATTCTGCCTCCGTCTACTCTGGGGTCTACAAATGTATGCATTCCCACCTTGGTTATTACACCCGGCTTGCCGGAGGTAATGGCTCTCATCATATTTGCCAGAACTCCCTGCGGTATCATAAAGGTGGGAAAGGCATTATTCATTATCAGAGGATATACCTTGTTGGCAAGGCTCAGATTGCTGCATAGAAGCCTTTTCATCAGGCCCTCGTGTGCAAGATGGTTCATACCTCTGTCTTTGCCGTCACCGCCTACACCTGCAACATTTACGACTGAAATATTGCGGGGGTGTTTTTCGCTGATATATCTGTTTTCGATTTCAGTAAGTATATCATCTGCAAGGCAAAAGCTTATAAATCCGTTTATGCCTACTGTTGAATTGTCCTTTATCATCGCCGCCGCCTCAGCGGCAGTAATAAATTTTGCTGTCATTTTTTTATCCTTATCTGTTGCTGAATTTAATATTTTTTTCTTTGTTTATAAAGGCGAGCATACCGGTTTTGCGGTCCTCTGTTTCAAATGTCTTTGCGAACAGTCTGCGCTCTGCAAGGCAGCCCTCCGCAGTTATGGTGTTTTCTGAATAAGCGATTGCCTCTTTGGCAAGACGTACCGCAGGCTGCGCATTTTTACAGATTGCCTCGGAAAGCGAGAGGGCAGAGGCTTTCAGCTCACCGCAGGGAACCACTCTGTTTACAAGCCCCATATCAAAAGCCTCGTCAGATCTGATATGTCTGCCTGTGAATATGAGTTCCTTTGCTCTGCTGCTTCCTATGATTTTCGGAAGCCTCTGGGTTCCGCCTGCGCCGCATATAGTGCCAAGACCTGTTTCGGTAAGGCCCATTACTGCTGTATCTGCCGCAATGCGTATATCGCAGGCAAGAGCAAGCTCAAGTCCGCCTCCAAAGGCGTATCCGTTTATTGCGGCTATTGTCGGTATAGGCAGATTTTCGATTTTGAGATTGAGATAGCTGCCAAGAGCAGACCATTCATAAATCTCTTTACTGTCTTTATCAATCATTTCCCTGACATCGGCTCCTGCCGAAAAGGCCTTGCCTGTTCCGGTAAAAATAAGAACATATATATCAGGGTCAGATAAAGTATCATCAATTATCTGAGTAATGTCCCCTATAAATCCGGCATTGAGACAGTTCATATCATGCTCTTTGTTAAAGGTGATAATACCTGTATTATTATTCTTTTCAAAAATTATATCCTTCATAGTTTTAAATCCTTATCCTAACAGTATACAAAGCGGCAGCGCAATCAGCATTGTGCAGGACAGCGGTATCACAAGGCAGGAAACAAAATTATATTTGTATGACTGCTTGTGTGTTGCGTGACATACAGCAAACACTGAAACTATTGAGCCGTTCCAAGGCACCGAATCGAGTCCTCCGCAGCCGTCTGCGCACAGTCTGTGTATAAAGCCCAGATTGTATCCCTGCGCCGCGTACTGATTAAATGTGTCTCCGAGGGTTTCATATACAAGAGATATGCCGCCCGAAGCGGAGCCTAATATACCCGAGAATATATTTGCTCCTAATGCCGCCACAACATACGGATTAGCGTCCGAGCTCATAAGCATATCCGTTGCAAAGCTGTAGAATGAGGCGCCCTTGATTACAGAACCTACGCCTACGATGGCAGCCGTATTCATTATTATTGTTATTGATGAAACCGCCGCATCGTTAAACATCCTGAGCATTTCTTCCTTAGGCAGGTATTTCCAGAAAAGCGCCAGCGCCAGCAGTATGCCAAGCAGCAGACATATGATTATATCAAGCTTTGTGAGGTTGAATATGAGAAGCACAAATGCAATGGGTATCAGAGATATAATACCGCTTGGGGTATCGTCCTTTTCATCTACGCGTTTGACGCCCTCAGGCCACTGGAAATGTTCGCCGCGGAGTTTTGCTTTTTTGCCCTGTCTGTTCATATATACTATAATTCCGATAAACATTGCGGCAGCTCCCGCAAGACCGGGGACAAGTCCCGCATAGGCAGGTGTGCCCAGATACTCCATGGAAACGACATTCGGTATCTGAGGTGTGAATGGACCTGTCATTGCAAAGGTCCACATACCTGCGCAGACTATTGCAGGCAGCAGATAGGTAGGCAGGTCAGCCTCCTCAAACAGCTTCAGTGCAATAGGGTATACCGCAAATATGATTACAAAGCTGTTGATACCGCCATAGCTTAATATTGCTGCGGAAAGCATACATGCCAGCATACAGTACTTCGGTCCCAGTTTCTTTGATATTATCATTCCTATTTTGGCAGCGGCGCCGGAATTCTGATAGATATTTCCAAAGATATTGCCGAGAAGAAATATAAAAACATATGATGTGAAAAATCCTGCAACTCCTGAAAGATAGGTTTCTGTAAGTCCGCTGAATACAGGGATTTTACTTGTAAGACAGACTAAAACCGCTGCAAGCGGTCCGATTATAACGGGTGTTACTCTTTTGAATATCAGTACTGCCATTCCGGCAAGCGCACAGCATATGCCGATGGCTGATACAAGGGTTGATGAATCCATATTGTCCTCCTTAAATTGGATACTTTTATGATACCACAAAATATGTAAAACAGTATATAACAGTAGCGTATTCAGCAAAATTGTTAACAGAATACGGCAGTTTAGGTCAAATAAATCAGTTGTTATTGTTGACTGTACGGTTACAGTATACTTTAAAATATAGATAAGGATATTGATACATTTACCTTAATGATCGTACAGTTTGCGGCGGGACATATGCTCTGCCGCAGTATGTTTTATATTCTATAATCTGTTTTATTCTTAATTTCATTACAGAATGTGATTCGTATATCTTTTGAAAATCCGAATTTCTAAAGAGAAACTGGAAATCTGTTTTTGTGTAAATTCTGCACAGTTTTTTGTCGTGCAGCAAAATACGGGAAGCCTTAACGGAGGTGTTTATGAGGCTTAAATTAAAAACAAAAATATTTTACGGTATAGGGGGACTCGGTGACTCTTCTCTGTACAATCTGTTTACAAATTTCATGCTGTTTTATCTGACTACAATAGTGGGAATAAAGCCTGTTGCAGGCGGCTTCATTGTGGCGTTCGGAACCATATGGGAAGCTCTGTGCGGACCGTTTATAGGGCATTTTTCGGATAATTATGATTCAAAATACGGTAACCGCAAGCCGTTTATGCTGGCTGCGGCAATACCTATCGGCATATGCACATCACTGCTGTTTACAAACATAAATGCGGCATACAGTGTCAAGCTGGTATATTATACGATAATGGTAATGGTGTTCTGGACACTGTTCAGCACGTTCTTCATACCTTATCTTTCATGGGGAGCGGAGCTTACCAGGGATTATGACGAGAGAACTGCGCTGAGATCCTATTCCTATGTGTTTGATACTGTCGGAATGGTGGTTTCAATGGTAGTGCCGACACTGTGCGTGGACTATTTTATGAATATGGGCAAAAGCGCCTCAACGTCATGGCAGTATATGGGCATACTCGTAAGCATTATAGGGTCGCTGGGTATTCTGCTGAGCGCATACAACATAAAGGAAACGGACAATCCCGACTATACGAAGCCTGTCAAAAGAAAAAGTATGTCACTTGACTTTGCAAGAGAAATCTTCATTGAATACAAAGACCTTATAAATCTTAAATCTCTGCAGTATATTATTGCGGCAAGTATGATTTATCTGATTGCAAACGCCATTGCTGCGGGGGACAGAATGTATTACTTTACATATAATATGGGCTACAGCGGCTGGAAAATCACATTCCTGCTACTGCTGTTCACCTGTACGGGATTTGTATTCACCCCTATAATCAACAAGCTTTCTGCCCACTGGGACAAAAGAATAGTATACATAGGCTGCATGCTGCTTTCGGCGGTGCTGACTATAGCGTTTAAATTTATCGGCATAAACGGAATGAGTTCAATGTGCATATTCCTGGTGCAGTTTTCAATAGGAACGACAGTGTACTGGCAGCTTATACCCGCAATGCTCTATGATGTGTGCGAGGTTGATATGCTTTCCTGCGGCAGGGACAGAACAGGAAGCGTTGTATCGCTTCAGGCCATATCGGAAGCTGTGGCGGAGGCTGTGGGAGCGCAGAGCCTTGGCATAATTCTTCAGATTGCAGGCTTTAACGGAGAAGCTGCAATGCAGAGCGCAACGGCGCTTGCATGGGTTGAGAATTCCTTTGCCGTAATACCTGCGCTGCTTATGACAGGCTCTGCATATATGATATACAAATACCCTGTTTCAAAGAGAGTATACAATGATGTGGTAAAAGCCATTGAAAGCAGGGAAGCGGGAATAATGCCCGATATGAAGCAGTTCGAAAATCTTATGTAAATTTACGGCCGGAGACTGTAGGAATACGGTTTCCGGCGTGAAGTTTTTTGACTTAATTGTATAAGGCTGTTGAAAAGGCAGTAAGCAATAGTATATAATATTTTAAGTTACAGATTAATTAAAACGAGGGAGAAATCATATGAAATATATTGAAGCAAAGATATTCACAAACAGCAGAGGCGTCGAGGAGGTTACAGCGGAGCTTCTCAAGATGGGAATTGAGGGAGCCACAGTAGAAGACCCCGATGAAATCAAAAACATTATGGACAAAAAAGAAGGCTATGAATGGGACTATGTTGACGAGAAAGCTTTTCCTGTAAACACAGAACACAAAGTTATAGTTTACTTTGACGATAATGAGGAGGGCAGAGCGGCGCTTCAGCAGCTCAAACTCAAGATGATGATGCTCAAGAGCAAGGAAATGGAAGGTCTTTTCGGCTGGGATGTCAAGCTTGGCAGACTGTATGTTGAGGACAATATCGTTGACGATGAGGACTGGGTAGATAAATGAAAGGAATACTTCAAGCCTGCTAAAATCACAGACAGAATAGTGATTAAGCCTACGTGGGAGGACTACGAGGCAGGTGAGAAGGAGCTTGTAATAGAGATAGATCCCGGCATGGCGTTCGGCACAGGTACCCACGAAACGACCTCGGGCTGCATACAGCTTATGGAAAAATATATGAAGCCGGGAGACAAGGTTCTTGATGTTGGCTGCGGCTCCGGAATACTTTCAATAGCGGCAGCGCTTCTTGGAAGCAGGGACATACTTGCAATAGATATAGACCCTGTTGCAGTCGAGGTAACCAGAGAAAACGTAGAGCTTAATAACGTATCGGAGTATGTGGATACAAGATACGGCGATCTCACCAAAGGCGTATCCTACAGAGCCGATATTGTTGTCGCAAATCTTATGGCGGACCTTGTAATGATGCTAACAGAGGATGTGGCAAAGCATCTTGAGGACGGAGGAATATATATATCCTCAGGGATAATAGATTTCAAGGAAGAGGAAGTCTGTGAAACCCTGAAACGCTGCGGATTTGAGATTATAGAAATTCTGAAAAAAGGAGAATGGTGCACTGTTGCAGCCAGACTTAAGCAGTAATGAGCAGATTTTTTACAGAGCCCGAAAACATTTCGGATAAATATATATATATTACTGATGCCGATGATATTCACCATATCAAAAAGGTGCTGAGATTAAAGCCGGGAGATACCGTTGAGATTTCAGACGGGCAGAAATGGGAATATGAGGGCGATATAGAGGAAATAACGGCTACAGAGGTAACCCTTAGAATTACTGACAAGCAGAGCTTTGCAAGAGAGCCAGAGACAAGGGTTACTCTGTTTCAGGGCATACCTAAGGCGGGCAAAATGGACCTGATTGTTCAGAAATGCGTAGAGCTTGGGATAGACAGCATCGTGCCTGTATTTATGGAAAGAACCGTCGTTAATGACAACGGCAAGATCGGCAAAAAAACAGAGAGATGGCAAAAGATATCCGATGAGGCATGCAAGCAGTGCAGGAGAGGAATTGTTCCCGCTATTGCAGACGCCGTTAATCACAGCGAAATGATGGATATGCTTGAGGCTTTTGATTTGGTGCTGTTTCCATACGAAAACGAAACAGGAAGGACTATCAAGGACGCCCTTAGAAATCTCAAAGATAAGCCTGAAACTGTTGCCATAGTAATAGGGCCTGAGGGCGGATTTTCAGACAGCGAGGCAGAGGACCTCAGGAAATATGAATGTGTCAGTCTTGGCAAAACCATACTCAGAACAGAAACTGCGGGAATTGCAGCGCTGGCAATGACAATGTATGAGCTTGAGCTTTAGATATGCGAGGATAACCGGATATGAACGTCAGATTAAAAAGAGTAATTGCGGCAGTAATTATAATAGCGATAGGGGTAGTTTCGGCGACAGTGCTTGCGGAGCATTTTTCATCTCCGCAGACATATGCCAAGACTATAGAAACCCTTGATGAAAAAAGAAACAGTGTTCTGGCAATGACGGCATCTGCCGCTGCAATATCCACAGGACTTACGATAATACCGGGAGATGTTGCAACTCCGCTGGCCGACAAACTGGCGGATTTGAGTTCAACCTTTATGATTGTACTGTGCGCAATATTTCTGGAAAAATATATGCTTGCCTTTGCAGGTATTGCAGCTTTCAGAGTGCTGATTCCGCTGGCGTGTCTGCTGATTGCCGTATTTTTGTATACGCGAAGCGAGCGGTGTCTTAGGATTGCCAGAAAATCAGTCGTTTTAGGGCTGTGCATAGTAATTCTGGTTCCTGCAAGCACATGGGTAACAGGATTTATCGAGGAAACATATTCGGTATCAATAGAGGAGAATATACAGGAAACAGACAAAACGGCAGAGATTTTAAACAGCAATGCGGGCAAGGATGAAAGCGCTGTTTCAAAATGGCTGAGCAGCCTCAAGGGAGGCGTTTCGGAGATAGTCAGAAAAGCCGAAAATGCTCTCGGAAATTTCATTGAGGCGGCGGCGCTTCTGCTTATAACATCGTGTGTAATTCCGGTGCTTACGCTGGTGCTGTTTATATGGATAATAAATGCTGTACTTGGACTTGATTTGAAGCTGCCGGGAAAGAAGCTTGGAGCAATTTCGACTGCCGGTTCAAAATTAAGAGGCAGAGCGAATAAATCTGATAAACAAGAAAGTAAATATCTGGAGGATTAATAGTATGAGCAATGCGGTATATAAATTAAAAGGTAATTTTACAAAGAAGATAGATGAGGCGTCTGAGCTTCTGAAAAACAGCGTTAATGCGGAGCTTATTTCAGAGGTGGTCAGAACCGCGGGAAGTGCAGAAATTATACTCCTTAATTTCGAGAGATTCTATTTCAGAAACGGAAGCTATGCGGGACTTACGGTTATGCTGACCGAATCAGAGGAGTCGCAGACTGCCGATATTGCAGGCTTTGGAGGCGGCGAGGGACTTCT